>CAZKJA010000024.1:0-18279 GCA_964552925.1 uncultured Treponemataceae bacterium | reverse complement strand
GTCGTAAATCTTGCGGAGTCCCGCGGCTATGGCGAGCAGGGTCTTGCCCGTACCGGCCTTGCCGACGATGGTGACAAGCTTGAGCCTGTCGTCGAGCAGGAGCTCGAGTGCCACGCGTTGCCTGGAATTGAGCGCCGTGACACCGGAAACGGACGCGGGCTCGCCGCTGATCGCTTCGAGGGTGCCATCCTCATGGTTCCAGCGCGCGATCCTTTCGGCGCTTCCGCCTCGTTCCTTCAATATGACGAATTCGTTCCAGCGAAGCTTGTCCTTCCAGGGAAGACTTCCGGTCGCATCGAACGCAGCTATCATGTCGGAAGGAATTTCCGTCTCGAACACCCCTTGGTAGAGCGTCGCGATGTCGACTTTTTCCTTCTCGTAATCGACGGCGTGAATACCCAGGGCTGTCGCCTTGACCCTCGCGTTAATATCCTTGGAGACGAAAAACACCTGCCGATTGCCCTCCTTGAGGGCCACTGCGCACAGGATAATTCGATTGTCGGGATTATTGGTATCAAAACCCTTTGGGGCTGTATCCGATTGCGCCAGGGACACATGCAGTATGGATCCGTTTTCAAGCCTTACACCGTCGTTCAGATCGCCCTTCCTCGCCAGGGAATCCAGAAAACGTATCGCGTCCCGCGCGCTTTTCCCGCGCTGGTCCGAGTACGTTTTAAGGTGATCGAGTTCTTCCAGCACCTGGAGGGGGATGACGATCTCATTGTCACGGAACGACATGATCGACTCGGGGTTGTGTATGAGTACATTGGTGTCTATGACGAAAACCTTGCGGTCACCCGGTTCAGCCATGAGAACTTCCTTTCGGATTATTTGAAAAGCAGGGAGACAAGTCAATCGTCTTGACCCCTCACGCAAAGTATATGCGGGAGGTGCCAAGGCGCAAGTGCGAAATTGTATTCGCGATGCCAGTCTAAATGATCCGAGCGCTCAGCGTTTGGCTGGCTTCAAGTATCCGAATATGCTTCCACAGAGTCCGCCGATGATATGGCCGAACTCCGAGATATTGTTCGCCTTGAAGGCATTGAAAATCTCCTTGCCCAGGTACAGCATCATTATCAGAATGAACGTAAGCGGTATTTCACCCTTGTTGAAGTTCGTGAACGACGCGAGAAGGATCATCATGAAAACGATTCCGCTGGCACCCATCAAGCCGGTTGGAAATAACAGGATGTTAAGGATTCCAGTTACAATCGCCGTGATAACCGTCATTATCAGGATGCCTCCCGAGCCGTAGGTGATCTCGAGGATCGGTCCCAGGAGCAGGATGAACGCGAAATTCGACAGGAAGTGGTTGATGTCCGCATGTCCAAATATATGGGTGAAGAGCCGCACGTAGTCGCGGAACGAATGGGAATCAAAACCGCCATGGCCGGGTACCGAAAACCAGGATTCGGTCAATCCGGGAAATATCGCATCCAGAAGGAGCACAAGGGCACAGATTAGCGTGAAGGTAAGCGTGGTGGGAGCGTTGTACCGTATCGTCATGGGATCCTCCTCATTATTGCAATGCGGCTATGACCATCGTCAGATATTCAGGCTGAGCGTGACCGGGCAGTGGTCGGAACCCATTACTGTTTTGTGGATCGCGGCGGAAGCAACGGCGGGCCAGAGGGCTTCGTCGACGCAGTGGTAGTCGAGCCGCCAGCCTATATCCTTCTCCCGCGCCCGCATGCGGTAGCTCCACCAGCTATAGTGGCCGGCTTCGCCGGGGTACAGCCGCCTGAACGTGTCGGCATAGCCCGCGGACAGGAATTTCGTAAGCCACGCCCGTTCCTCGGGCAGGTAACCCGGATTGGCCTCGTTGGCTTTTGGGTAGAACAGGTCTATAGGTTCGTGCGCGATGTTGTAATCGCCGCTGATGACCACGTGCCTTCCTTCCTTCACGATCTCGTCACAACGCATGAGCAGGGCGTCGCAGAACCTGAGCTTGTAATCCAGGCGGGCACCTGCTTCCTGCGAATTGGGGAAGTACGCGCTCGCGACCACCACATCGCCAAAATCGGCCTCCAGATACCGGCCTTCATCGTCGAATTCCGCCACGCCGAGCCTGCGGACGGAGCGCGGCTCGGCCTTGGAATAGATGGCCACGCCGGAATATCCGCGTCTCTGCGCGCTCGCCCAGTACGCATTGTACCGTCTCCCCTCGGCATCGAAAGCCTCGAAAAACTCCTTGCCGAGTTGCGCAGGGTCTGCTTTTATCTCCTGGAGGCAGACAACATCGGCGGATTCCGAAGCGAGCCAGCCGAAAAACCCCTTTTCCGATGCCGAGCGTATACCGTTTACGTTCCACGACACTATGCTTATCATATTTTCTCCAGTCGCCATAAAAGTCGGGCAGTGGTTCAATCACGAAAAAAAGGCGTCGAATATCATATCACAGGCAGCCATGCCGGCTAGTACCGGATCCCAGCGGTACCCCCATACTCGGGGAGCGCTGCCGTCAGTCCGAGGATGGCACGCCATATGACGGTCCGCATCAGCCGCGATGCAGGTGGACAGGGCGGAAGACCGCGAAATAATTATGAACTCGCCCGGATCTAGTAGATGGCGTATGTTCAGAAGCGCGGTCGAGGCAAACCGCAGGGGTATCGCGATGGCGTCGATGACGTCTTTGTCATCCGACGCGAGCAATCGGTCCAGCTCGGCAAGATCGGCGCAAGGCCTGACTTGCCGTACGGCCGCGATAAGCGAATCCTCCGCAAGATACGCTTCCAGGCAACCCCTTCCTCCGCATTGGCACTCCGGTCCCTCGGCATCCATGGTCATATGCCCTATCTCGATCGCCGTCCGGCCGGCATTCTCATAAGGTATGCCTTCACGGATGAACGCGCCTCCGACTCCGGTCCTCACCAGGAGCGAGAAGGTGCTCAGCCTCCCGTTTGCATGGGCAGGCGAAACCGCATCATCAGCTTGTCCGCAGGCTACGCCATAACGATACGCGGCCATTGTAGCGATCGTGGCGTTGTTCCCCATGCGGACGGTCGCGCCAAAGCGCTCGGACAAGCGATCCGCCAAGGGAAAGCCGGAAAGTCCCCTGATTCTCTGGTAATCGAGCACCGAGCCGCCGACGAGATCGACCACTCCTGGAGCCCCGACCCCGATACCGAGCAAGGGGCCGCCTCCGACACGTGCCAACGCGTCGCTTGCAAGAGCCGCGACGACATCGTACGCCTCGTCAGCATCGGCGCCGTCCCGGATCGGTCGTTCCTCGGAATAGAGAACTTTGGCAGCAAAATCCTCAACGACGACAGAGGCTCCGCCAGCCCTGAAATCCAGGCCGACGACCCTGTATGCTCCAGGCACGGGAGAATACCAGGTTGGCCTGCGGCCTTTCCTGTCCACGGCAGGTGGAGGAGGCGTGGAAACCGGGGCTATGAGGCCGGATCGCTCGAGTTCGCTAAAAATCCTGAAGACTGTCGGCGCCTTCAGCCCGGAAACGAGAGCCACCTCGCTTTGCGAAGCCTGACCGGCACGGAACACCATGCCCAGGACGAGTCGCTCGTTCCTTTCCTTGATATCGGCCGCCCTGACAGGTGCCTTGTCGCGTAATTCGCTCACGGCGTGCTTACGATGTCCAGTTCAACCGACAAGACGAGTTTGTAGGTTTTACCGCGCAGGGCCATGACCTTTCGCGTCATCGAGTAATCGCCAATCCTGAAGAACAAGGAGTGCTCACCCGGTTCTACAGAAAAACCATTCATATCCGAGGGAGGTACGGCTTGGCCGTCGATCGAGACGAAGGTACCGGCCGGTGCCTGGAACGCAAAAATCGGCGCGCTTGGTATCATTTCAATGGTGACGGAAGCAACCCGCCCAGCTTCGACCGCGACGGTAAGTACCTCTTCCTTATATCCCTCAGCAGTCACCCTGACGACCCTGGCACCCTTTTTGACAAGAACCATTGCCTGGGAATCCTCGATCCGCTTGTCATCGACAAATACCGCGCTTTCGGAACGCTCGGCTCCTTCAGGGAAAGACACCTTGACCGAAAGAGCACCTTCGTCGCGCAGCACCGGCCGTACTGTCAACTTGAAATCCGCCGACTCCACGGATGGGGTCAAGCCTTTGCCGATGGGGGTAAGCTTGAACATCAGGGGAAACTTGTCGGATCCGGCGACCGAAGGGATCAGACTGGCAAAAGGTCCGCTCTTGATACCGTGACGATCGATGACGGGGAGGATCAGGTTCATCGAAACGCGAGAAGGAAGTGGCTGGGTGGCAATGAGGCTTGCGCTGTAATCAACACGATCGACCGAGGGGGCCGGCGATACCAATGAATACAGCGACCATGCGATTGACGACTCGGCTCCCTGGACGGCCTTGGGAATCCGCAATTCGAACTCCAACCCTTGTATGAACAGGGAATCCGTCGGAAAGGTGACTACCACCGCTTGATTGTAACGCAAGGGAACTGTGACCCCTTCGGGAGATACCGGAGAAACTGTCACGACTGCCGCGACGCCTGTTCTCAGCCCTTGCGGGAGAACCGGAGCCGTGGCAACGAGAGCGAACAGAAAAAAACATCCCGTACATCGCTTCATGGTTTCAATCCAGGTATATAGGCGGAAGGATCCCGCGTCTTGTCGCTCAACCGTATCTCGAAATGAAGATGCGGCCCAGTAGACAGGCCGGTTGAACCGACCGTACCGATAATTGTACCCGATCGAACACTTTGGTTCAACACGACCGAAGCGCTCTTCAGATGCCCGTACATGGTCTTGAGCCCGCCTTCGTGCTCGACTATGATTCGCAAACCCAATGCAGCTTCGGTACCGACGGCTACAACAAGACCATTGCGGGCAGCCAGGACGGGTGTGCCGTCGGGAGCCGCCAGATCGATGCCACCATGCATGCGATCGTGACCGTCGATCGGACTACGCCTCCAACCATACGAACTCGTCAAAACACCTTCCGGCAGCGGCATCCTGAAACCGATTTCCAGAAAAAACGAACGCTCCGTCTGATACAGCCTCGCTCCGGGATAAAATGTGAATGCTCTATCTCCCCCAGAAGCGCTCGCGGTAAAATGTACTGATTCCTTTGATATTTCGCCTAGCCTTGCGGCGAGGATAAGGTCAAAATCGTTACGAGGTACATCGGGCACGAAAATGCCGGCTACGGATGGAACCAGTATCCTCTCCCCTGCCTTGAAAACGCGGGGTTGCGCCAGTCCGTTCAGGGTAGCCAAAGTCTCGTAGGGGAGCGACAACCTCGCCGCCAAGGAAAAAATGTCGTAGCCTTCCACGGCATCCCAAACGCAGACAAACAGATCCGGATAACGATCGCCTGATTTTTCCGCCCTGTACCCTTGGGCGATGGAGTCTTGCAGCTGCTTGAAAACCAAATCCGACGGGGACAGCCTGATTATGCGCGCTTGGCTAGCGGGCTCTGGAAACGCATATACAGTGAAAGCGGCGAGGATCAGGGGAAGCAACAGAAATGGGGATGGAGTGAGTCGCCGCTTCTCGGTCACGGCTCTCCAGCGGGATCAACCCCGGCGAAACCGGGCATATCCTTGGGAATCCCGCGTGGAGGATTTCTTGAATCCCTACGGATTCGCCGACGAAAGCGGACGACGACACTATAGCTTGCCACAAGTGCTATCGCCAGCACCGCGATCGCCGTATACCCTTTGGTCCACGCGGTGGCGGCATACCATATCGGCCATACGACCCCCAAGGAAACTGCGATTACAAGCGTGAGACCAAACAAGCTCGAAGCCAGGTTCCTGAGCGGCCGCAACGACATCAGGGCACCTCGATTACCGCGAGCGGGATCAGGCGTAGGTACGCGATGGCGAGAGCACACTCGTCCAAGCCGAGTCGACGTGAGGCCTTGTCGAGCAATGCTCCCGGAACGCTGCCTTTGACGCTTGCATCGTACAATTCAGCGACGACGGGCTTGGTTTTCCAGCGCAGCGCGAGCATGCCGCACAATGCCACGGCCTCACCGGATTCCCCCTCGGTGAGGGTTACTTTTACCGGGTCGGCTTTGTAGAAAGCCGCCGGCCCGAGGGCGAGTACCTCGTCGCGCCATGCTTCAAAAAGGTCGACTACCCTGCTTTCGGAAAAAAAGGCGCCGTCCAAGGCGCGCCTCAGGCGAAGTACCGTCTCGAGGTGCTCCCGCGATGAGAGGGCTTTGCGTTCGCTTGCGAAAAAAACCGCCGCCGCCGCGAATGTTCCCACCAACAATTCGTCTATAAGTGGTACCGGATCCCGTACCACTATGGAAAGAAAAAGATAAACAAGCACAAATACCATGGAGCTTGACACCAAACGTAGATAGTATCCCTTGTCCAGAAAGAACTTCCTGGCTCCCTTTTCCATCGCCGCATAGAGTTCCGCCTTGATGGAATCGGCGTGTGAAGGTATTTCGCCTACTCCATACCGTCCCATTATCTGACTCGTTTCCGCGGTTTTGTAGGGCATTTTCTGGTTAAACGGGTGGACGACCATTGGAGAATTGCCACCCAACATGAAAACGTACATGGTATTGTTCATCTTGAACTAAAGTACGATCGGCCGGACGAAGCTGTCAAGCGCCGTCGCGTGACAGCACAGAGTCGGCCAAGGCCTTGAGGCTTGGATCTTCGGGGATTGATTTTTTCATGAGCGAGTTGTTTATAGTGAAAATGCCATCAACCATTTCAATTATGGACCCGGATTCGGCTTCATCCACCGGGAGCATTTCCGCAATGTCAGAATCGGCTATCACAGGGAGCTCTTCCATGGCCGATCTCCGTATGTCGATCCTGCCTGTACGGAACAGGTATGGAGGCCTGTTGGACCTCGAGGCCGGCAGAGGCTCGAGCTCGGCGAAGTCGGCGTCATCGGAGGTGACAACCTGCAATTCCTCCATCCGCTCACGATCCTCATCCGAGAGCATGGCGATCTCGTCTTCCGTTAGGGCAGGTTCAAGTTCTGTCTCCGGGACTTGCTTATCAACGTGGGCGACCCAGTTGACATCGTCGATTTCAAGGAAGCCGTCTTCATCCCGGTACCCCTCGAGTCCGCTAAGGTCCAAGGTACTCAGGAAGAGGTCGAACTCGACTTCTTCGAGCAGCTCTTCTATGGATTCTTCCTGCTCCTGCTCGGACTCCTGGTAGCTGTCCTCCATTCGAGGTTCGACAGTCGTCCCTGTCGGCCCAGAGTCAGCGACAGCAGACAAGTCCTCGGGCTCCTCGACGGGTTCCTGTTGCTCTTCGACTGCTTCTGAAATCTCCGCTACGGGTTCCTCCGACTCTTCCGGTCCCTCGAGTTCTTCGACAGTATCCCTTGGCTCCGGGGCGGGTTCCTCGAGATCTTCGAGCTCTTCAAGCTCTTCGAGGTCCCCGAGCTCCTCGAGTTTCTCGACCGTCCCGCTTGGTTCCGCGGCAGGTTCCTCGAAGTCGCCGAGTTCTTCAAGCTCTTCGAGTTCCTCGACCGTCTCCCTCGATTCCGCGGCAGGTTCCTCGAAGTCGCCGAGTTCTTCAAGCTCCTCAGGCTCGTCTACTGATTCTTCCGTTCCTTGGCTTACCCCATCGGGCTCCGGTGTTTCCGCCATGATCTCCGCGCTTTTGGGCTCAAGCGAGGAAACAGCGGATCTGCCTTCGAATATCGAACTCATTATCGATTCGAGGGGAGAACTGAACACGAGATCCTTGACTTCGACATCCGGTTCTTCCGGGGCACCATCGGGTACCAACTGGTCCTCTGAATAATCGCGTTCAAGGTAGCCGATTATATCAGCGAGGTCGGTTTCCTCCACGAGTTCGAGACCAAGGCTTTCGGGGATGATAGGCAAGTCGTCATCATCATCTGTCGCGAGAGCCAAGGCTTCTGCGGACAGGCTACCCCAATCGGCTTCCGTATCAGCTTCGATTTCCTCCAGGGGCTCGGTAGTCTGCATGGCATCGGATGCCCCCGTCGTCTCCACCGGCCCCACTTCTTCGGCTTCTTCGACTTCTTCCAGTTCTTCAACATCTTCGATAGCCGAAGCCGAATCAATCTCTTCCCGCGCATCGATACTCTCGGCAGAGATGGCTTCGGCTTGCTCTTCCGCGTCCTCGAGTTCCTCGAGTTCCTCCAGCGCTTCGGCTTCTGCGGCTTCTTCCGACACCTCGACCTTGGTTTCAGCTTCAACCTCTGCTTCAACCTCTGCCTCTGCCTCCGTCTCGGCGACTTCGGCGGCTTCCTCGTACTCCTCGATCGCTTCAGTCTCGGCTACCTCTTCAGGCGCTTCTGTCCCGGTTCCGGCTTCGGCGACTTCCTCGAGCTCTTCCAGTTCCTCGAGTTCCTCGAGTTCCTCGACAGGCTCGGCCCCGGAGACATCCTCGGATATATCAGTCCCGGTTTCAGTCACGGCTTCGGCGACTTCTTCGAGCTCTTCCAGTTCCTCGAGCTCCTCGAGTTCCTCGAGTTCCTCGACCGGCTCGACAGGCTCCGCCCCGGAGACATCATCGGACATCCGGGCCGAACCAGACCGGGATTCGGCTATGGCGCCGCTCGTAACATCACGGACAGATCCGCTTGTTGTTTCAGCTGTTTCTTCTAGTTCTTCGACATCCTCGAATTCCTCAAGTTCCTCGATATCCTCAACATTCTTTTCATCCGCTTCGGTTTCGACAAGTACGGCAGGTGCCTGGATGCGGACGGCCTGTTTGTTGCCGACAGCGACCGTCGCCGCCTGGGCCCCGATAACGAAGGAGCCCTTGCTCAATGCTTCCTTGAGCAGGGCCTCGAACCGGGCCATATCCACGTCACCGGTACGCTCGCCGCGGGAGGTCATCACAGCTATGATCTCGTCCCAGGATTTATCTATCAGGGCGTCAACTTCTTCCGGGCGCTTGATCGCAAGCTTTCCGGCACTCTTCTTGATCCTTGATTTCGCTTCGCCCCTCTTGGATTCAAGTTCGCTTCTCCAACGGCCGAGATCCATTTCGCCCTTGCGTTCGAGATATTCCTCCAACAGCTCAATCTGGAAGCGCTTTATTCTGGCAGCGAGGAGGGAGAAGCGGTCCTGCCTCAGGTTCAGGACCAGGAACAATGCAAGGTAGACAGTCACATAGAACGCCGCCAATAAAAGCCAACGAAGCGCCTCGGGCATCGCGAACCAGGAGGCGGGAACCAAGCGTCCCATGATACCGGCACTGCCCCTGCGCGCGAACAGCACCCATGATCCCGAAGCTTCCGTCGATCCTACGGTCACTGGTTCGGCGTTCGGCCCCGATGCCCAGATCGACGCTATACGCGATTCGAGCTCGCCGCCGCCCCAGGAGGGAGAGCCGGTTATCAGACCGACGCCATCCACGGCAGACAATGTGTCGCCAAGCGAAATCGTGCCATCCTTTACCAAACGCTCGAGCAAACCTGTAAAACCGACGTAGAATACCGCTGTGCCGCGATAGACGCCAAAACTGTCAACGAACGGGAAGCGGTACGCGAAGGCGCGCTGCGCCGGTACCGGCATTATCCCGGCGCTGGTGTTTTCAGGTATCGTCAGCTCGGCGAAGGCTTCATCCCCTTCGGTTCCGTAATTGCGGTACACGACCTTCAAGGCGTCGGCGCGCGTTATATCGGCAGGAAAAGTACTGAAATGGATGCGTTTTCCGTCCTGGTCGATGAACCGGACCCCCAGAAGCCCTGTCGTTTCCTCGGTCAGTAGGCCGATTGCCTTGGTCCGGTCGAACACGTCCTGCGCGCTCTGGTTGGGCAGGAAGCTCCTCCGGATATAATCTTTTTCCAGCAATGCCACGAATCTGCTTGATATCCCGCCGTGATACGCTTCGGAGGAGCTTGAAAGCTTGTCCATGGAGGATTCGACCGAACGGCGGACGCGTTCGTCGAAAAACCTGGTTTCGATGACAGAAAACAGTCCCGACCAGGCAAGCGCGGCAAAACCGGCCGCCAGGAGGGTTGAGGCGAATAGGCTTAAACCGGCCTTCTGTCCTATTGTCATCTTTATCCTATATTAGATGGTTCTTCGATTCATTATCGGCAATTGAGCCATTTCTGTTGAACAATTCCACGCTTGAACACGAATGTACCCCATAATATACTCAGTCCATACAATGAAAACAGCTGGAACACGCGCGTCACCATGCAAGCTTCGCCATATATGCTCCAAGCGGCCACGGGCGGGCGTGACGGGCGATTTTTTTTGAGTACAAGCCGTACATCCGCCATGCGTGAAACTAACCGGTTCTGGATTGTCGTTCTGGTTGCTACATGCGCGGCAATCATGCCGGATTCAGTCAATGCCGACCTGTTTTCGCCTGACCGGCCTCTTCTTGTCACGGAGACCACTTATTTCACGCTTATCTACCCGCAAGAATCCAGGGAGGCGGCCGCATGCCTGGCAAGCTTCGCGGACGATACCTACAGGGAGGTCGCCGGCCTGCTCGAGGTGGAAATACGTCACCGCCTGCCGGTAGTAATTACGCCCGACCACGAAGCTACGAATGGATACTTCACGGTATATCCCTATCCAAGGATAGTGTTGTACCAAGCTGCCATCGATCTAAATTCCTCGCTCGGCTCCTTCCGGGACGACTTGAAGGCTATGTTCACGCACGAACTGACGCACGCCGTTTCGCTGACCATCAGGTCTCCGCTTGAAGAAGCGGTCGCCGGCGTTTTTGGTGCGCCGTTGGGGATTTCATACTTCCTGACGCCTATGGCCTTCGTGGAAGGCGTCACTGTGTCTTTCGAGAGTCTGGACAGCCACGGCCGCGCCGTCGATCCCCTGGCGGGTGCAATCCTCCGGCAAGACATACTGGAGGACGAGTGGAAGACGTTCAGGCAGGCTGCCGGCGCCTGGGACAGGTACCCCGATCGTACCCTCTATTATATCTATGGGGGGTACTTCTCCAGGTACCTGCAACAACGCTTCGGCATGGAGAAATACGCCGCCTTGTGGAGGGAGTTCGGCATCGCAGCCGTACTAACGCCATTTGATGATTCCCGGCTCAGGCCGGGACGCTTCTCCGGGATATTCGGCGTTTCACTCTCATCGGCCTGGGAGGATTTCCGCGTGTCGATGATTCCCCGGATTCCGGTCTCCATGGCAGGCGAAAAACTCACCCCGCCTTCTGTCATAAGTGCCTTGGCCGCCAATGGTACGGAGCTCTGCTTTTACGATGCGCCGAGCGAATCGGTTCGGAGCTTCGAGCCGGCTACCCGCAAGGACGAGCTGCTGTTCCGCATCGCCGCGCGCGTCACCAGGCTCGACGCAGCCGGGGATGGTTCCAGAATACTGCTGTCGACCTTGGAAACAGAGAAGGGTTTCATGCGTCTCGGGCTCAAGGAATGGGATGGAGCGGCGAAACGGCTTCGAAGTCTTCCAGCCAGCGGGGTTCGCGATGCGGCCTACCTTGAAGGATTTCCCTCCGAAGGCGGAATGGACTTTGCGAAGGTAGGCATTCTAGTCGACGGGTACCGTACCGACATTGTCGTACTGGGGGAAAAAGGCACCAGCGTCCTCCTCAGAGGGACGGAACGGCTCAGCTTCGCATCGCCCGAGCCATCGAATGACGGCTCAGGAGTCTACGCCCTCGCCAGGGAAGACGGCATCGTCTCGGTGATACGTATTGCATTGGCGTTTGAAGGCGGGAACATCCGCGCGGCCTCGGCGGAGAGGCTCGTCCTCCCGGCGGAATTGTCCTGGGTACGCTACCTTTCATACGCTGACGGCATCCTGCGCTTCTCATGGGACGACGCGGCGTTCTATCGCCTTGCTGAACTCGAGGGCGACGAACTGCGATTCCAGACGGTACCCATATCCGGAGGCGTACACTCGCCTGTCGTCGCCGGCGGCAGGGTCTACCACCTCGGCCACTTCTCAGAAGGCAGTTCGCTGTGCGCGTTTCCAGCGGATCGCGGGCAATTGTCGTTCGGGCGCCACAAGGTGTACTGGGAAGACGCACCCGAACTCCTGCCGGTGGCCTCGAGCCGCGACGCGGCTGGATCGCCGGCCGAAAGCAAATACCACGTCCTTCGCTGGCTACTCCCCCGCTTCTGGCTGCCGAACGCAACTATTGACATCGATGGCCTGGCAAGCGCCGGCGCCATGCTCTTCATCGCAGATCCCGCGGAACGGCTCGATGCAACGCTGTCAGCGCTATGGAACTTCCGGATGGAAGCCTTCGACCTCCAGCTTGAGCTTGAATGGACGCGATGGTCGATGCCCATAGCGTTCCAGCTGTACGATACATTCCAGGCTTCCGCCGACGGCCAGCGTACCCGCGTATCCGGATTGTCCCTGGGAGTCGCGGCTTCGGGAGCCGGCAAGGCAGGCGGTGACTTTTCCTGGAACCTGGGGACGGCGTTCGAGGGCTACGGCGAGTCGGCCGCTGGCGCTTCCCCGTATGTCCAGTGGACAAGCGCCGCGGTGGCGCTCGAGTCGGGCGTCGGCTACCGCGACATCACCGCGCCGCTTCGGGACAGGGAGAAAGCCACCGGCTTCGCGGTCGGCGCCTTGGTCAGGATGGACGCGCCTGTGATGCCCGAGCCGGCGATACCGCTCGCGGGCCTTGAAGCAAGCCTCGAAGGTTACCTGGGTCCCGGCGCTTTCAAGCTCGAGCTGCACGGCGCCGCGTCGTTGACCGGCGGCCTTGAATATGGCCCGGAGGGGCGGGCGTATCCGGCGGGACAGATGCGGGCGGGGAACTATCCCGGGTGGGCGGAGTTTGCCGGCGGGGAGCCGGGACCATGGTTCGCCGAGGGAGAGTCGAGTTTCAGGCTGCTGGGAACCGAGCTCCAAAAAAATATCGGAGCATTCTACGCGAACCGCTTCTCGATCCGCGTGGGCGCAAGAGGCACGCTGGGCACGGAAACCGCTTGGTCGGTATTCAGCCGTTTCAGCTTGAGCTGGACGCCGGCAATCGGCAAGCTATCGCTCCTGCACCCATCAACCTACCTGGAAATTTGGGCGCGCCCCGATCTGGCGTCAGACTCTTACATGCCGCACGGGCTCTCGTTCCTTCTCGTTTCGTCGTACTGAGGGAGAATGCCAGGAAAATGCGAGCCAGCGAACGATTCACCGACCGAGCTGCGGAAACCCTTCGCCTCGCCATAGCCGACGCCGCGTACAATGAAGTCTTCGCGGCCGGCAGGCTCGACAGCAAGGGTCTGATCTTCGAAGTGGAGATAGGCGCGCGGGGCGACGACTCGAGCGTACCCGCGATAGCCGGATTCCTCGACCGGGGCGACGTACTCATCCACAACCACCCTTCAGGCTTCCTCGAACCGAGCGCCGCCGATCTCGCCATCGCCTCGCGCGTAGGGGAGAACGGCGTCGGCTCGGACATTGTCGACGGCGATGTGCGAGAGGTGTACGTCGTGGCAGAGCCGGTCAGGGCCCGGGCGCTCGTCGCAATCGACCCCGACGAACTCGCGGGAGTTCTGGAAAAAGGCGGAAAGCTGGCCGAGAAACTCCCGGGCTTCGAAAGCCGCCCGAGCCAGGTCGAACTGGTCCGCGCGATTTGCGGCGCGATGAACGAGGGGTACGTCCTTGCGGCGGAAGCCGGCACGGGAATAGGCAAGTCGTTCGCTTATCTCCTGCCAGCCTTCGCGTGGGCGGTCAGGAACAAGGAGCGGGTCGTCATTTCCACCGCAACCATCAATCTGCAACGCCAGCTGATGGACAAGGATATCCCTATAGTCGCGTCGCTGTTCCGTAACAAGAAGCTCAAGGCCGCCATCGTCAAAGGCCGCGGCAATTACCTGTGCCATACCCGCCTGGAGGACGCCCTGGACGAGGAAGGTCTGTTCGCCGGCGAGGACCACAGCCTCCGCCGGATCGAGGCATGGGCCGGCTCGAGCCCCTCGGGAGACCGATCCGACCTGTCGTTCTGGCCGGAGGACGAGCTATGGGCCCGCGTACGCTCCGAGCCCGACGACTGCCTCAACCTTCGTTGCCAACACCGGCAAGACTGTTTCGTGCTCAAGGCAAAACGGGACGCCGCCGACGCCGACGTTATTATCGCCAACCACCACATCCTCTTCAGCGACCTTGCCTCCCGTTCGGCCGGAGCCGGTTATGAATCGACCGCGGTCCTCCCGCCGTATACAACGATAATTTTCGACGAGGCGCACGCGATAGAATCGAGCGCCACGAGTTTCTTCTCGGAGGAACTCACCCGTTTCTCGGTCCAGAAACAGGTCTCCCGCCTGTTCCGGGAACGAAGGGGCAGGAAATTCGGCATAGTAGTCAAGCTGCAGAACCTCAAGGGCCTGCCCCCCGGCGTGCTCGAGAGCTTTCCCGCGGCCTCGGAAGCCTTGCGCGCGGCGGTCGAGGCTGCCGAAGCCACGTCCTTGTCAATGATGGGGAGCGGCGTAAACTACCGTCTCGAGCCAGGCAAACCCGGAATCAAGGAAAACATTCTCGATCCGTTGGCTGTCGTGGAACGCGCGATCCTCGCCGTAGCCGAACTGCTCAAGGACGCAATCGACAGCGTCCCGGAGGAGGCGGAACAGGATCAAGCGCTCGAAGAGGCTCGGCTGGCCCTGTCTCGCTTGTCGGCATTGGCCGCGGTCTGCGCCCGCTATCCCGGGTTCGACGAGGATCCCGACAGGGTCTACTGGATGGAAAACGGCGTCACCAAAGCGGGTGAGCGATACGTCCGTTGGTGCATCACGCCTCTCGAGATAGCCCATCTCATGAACCAGTCGGTATTCGAACCATACCGCTCGGTGATCTGCCTCTCGGCCACCCTTTCCGTCGGCGGGTCGTTCGAGTTCTGGAAACACCGCGTCGGCATATCAAGCATCGCATCCAGGGCGGAATGCATGAGCTTCGCCTCTCCCTTCCCGTATCACAGGAACGCTTTGCTCGGAGCCGTAAAGGACGCGCCGAGCCCCGATTCGCCGGGGTGGCAAGCCTGGATAAACGAGGCGATCTACCGCTTGATCGAAGCCTCTGGCGGCAGGGCCCTCGTGCTTTTCACGTCGTACACCTCGCTGCGGGCCGCGTGGGAATCGGTGAAGCCTCGAGCCGACATGCTCGGCATATCGATGTTCAGGCAAGGCGACGACGAACGATCCCGCCTGCTCGATGCGTTCAAATCGGACATCGCGAGCGTACTCTTCGCCACCGACTCGTTCCGCGAGGGCGTAGACGCGCCGGGGGAGACCCTCGAACTTGTGATAATGACGAAGCTTCCCTTCCGCGTACCCACCGACCCGGTGCAGAAAGCCCGATCCGACGCGATAGAAAGGAATGGCGGCAACGCCTTCATGGACCTATCCCTGCCGGAAGCCGTCATCAGGTTCAAGCAGGGCTTCGGCAGGCTGATCCGCCATAGCGACGACCGGGGCGCGGTCGTCGTCCTCGACGCGAGAGTGCTCGCCAAGCGATATGGGAGCATGTTCATATCCTCGCTGCCGGAGACCCGTACAAGCTTCAAGCCGCTTGACGGCCTCGTCGACGATGTACGGGAGTTCCTGGGGAGAGCTTCCCAGAGGCACCCCGCGGGGTTAAAATGAGCGCATGAGCATCTACCTCCTGGAAAACACAATACAGAAATACGATTGGGGCTCAACGGACGCGATCGCATCGTTTCTGGGCCGGCAGAATCCAGAGGGCGAGCCATGGGCGGAACTATGGATGGGAGCGCATCCAAAGGCGCCATCCGTAGCGATAGACCCCGCAACGGGCGCGCGCGCCAATCTTGACGAGCTAATAGCCTCGGATCCTGCGAGGATCCTCGGCGGCAAGACCGACGGACTTTTCAACCACAAGTTGCCATTCCTTTTAAAGCTATTATCGGCCGCGAAACCGCTCTCGATACAAGCCCACCCGAACAAGCTGAAAGCCGAGCACGGCTTCGACAAGGAAGACAGGGCCGGTATCCCACTTGACGCGGCAGAGCGCAACTACCGGGATCGCAACCATAAACCGGAAACCGTCGTCGCGATGACCCCGTTCGAAGGTATGTGCGGTTTCAGGCCCATCCCTGAAATCATCGACGATATCCGCCTGCTGTCGCCCAGGGATTGGAAACGGTATGTCGGTCGCCTTGCGGCAGAACCGGGCAAGCTCGAGATGTCGGTGTTCTTTTACACGATCGTTTCGATGGGCGGCGAACGCAAGGCCAGCACCCTCGCTTTTTCGAAGGCCAAATGCGAACGGATCGTGGAAGATCCCGGCATCGGCACGCAGAGAAAAAAACCGTTCGCGTGGGTCCTCAAGCTTATGGACGCGTATCCCGGGGACATAGGCGCGCTCGCCCCGCTCGTCCTCAACCTGTTTCATTTGGAGACTGGCCAGGGTCTCAACTTGATGGCCGGGGTGCCTCACGCGTACCTCTCGGGAACCGCCATCGAGTTGATGGCCAACTCGGACAACGTCCTTCGCGGGGGACTGACGAGCAAGCATATAGATATTCCCGAGCTCATCTCCGTGCTGGGTTTCCAAGACGAGGCATTCAAGTCGATCGAAGCGCTTCCATCAGGGGATGGCTTCCTTGCCTACCCTTCCGGCTTTCCCGATTATGCTCTTTCGAAGGCTGACATAAAAAAATTGCTCACGATACGCTCCAGGGCCGGAACCGCGAAGGACGTTCCGGCAATCCTCCTTTGTACGGAGGGGGCGTTGGAATTGAAAGATGGACGAGGGGCCGTGCTTCGTCTCCGTCGCGGGGAGGCGGTATTCATCACGGCCGACGAAGGAACGTGTACGCTATCGGGAGACGGCCAGATATTCCTCGCGAGCGTGCCTGGATGACGATATGGGCGGATGCGGATTCGCTTCCCCGCGAGGTCAAGAACCTTATAGCGCGAAGGGCAAGTTCGCCCCGTGGCGGGAAGCCCGAAGAGGCGGCGACGCGGGCGGTGTTCGTGGCAAATCGGTCGCTCGCCTTGCCTCCCGGCAGTAACCTGATCGCTGTCACCGTCGGGATGGCCGGGGCGTCCAACAAGGCCGGCGGGCAGGCTGCCGCGCCTGGGCACCCGGAGGCTACGGTCAATGATTCAGCAGACGACTATATACTTTCGGCGGCGAAACCTGGTGATATCCTGGTAACAAGAGATATTCCCTTGGCCGCCAAAGCCTTGGCGGCGGGGATCATAGCCATGAACGACCGGGGCGCGCTATGGACGGAAGGCGAGCTCCGTGAACGAGTGTCGCTGCGCGATCACATGGCAACGTTGCGAGGACTCGGCATCGCTCCCCCATCGGCGAAGGGCAGGAATTACGGACCGAAGGAAGCCAGGGCCTTTGCCGATGCGCTTGACAAGGCCATCGCCAAGTCACGGGCCGGCGGGCAGGCTCCATGACCATGACCCGGCATTCTTATCACCGAAGGTAACGCTCTTCCAGAAATTCGTAACGGGCACGGAGGAGTCCGCTCTTGGCAAACGTCGATGGCGTGTAGCGAATCGGCGAAGACAATATGGCGATGAGCTTCGCCATCCTGGCACCGTCGAGCTTCGAAACGGAAACGCCATAGTACAGCCGCGACGCGGCTTCGATTCCGAACACTCCCTTGCCCCACTCCGCCCACGAGAAATACAATTCGAGAATGCGTCGTTTAGGGAGCAGCAATTCGAGCTCAAAGGCGACTATCACCTCAAGGTACTTGCGGACATAGCTCTTGACCGGTACCAGGAACAGCGTTCGCGCCGTCTGCATTGTCAAGGTCGAACCGCCGTACATGGGACGGCCGATTTTCTTGTTTATTTCCACCGCGCGTCCGAACGCCTCGAAGTCTATCCCGTTATGCGTCCAGAATTTATAGTCTTCCACCGATACGAGCATGCGCCGAGCCGCAAGGGGTACGGATTCAAGCCGCACGGGCATCGGTTTCAGGATCTTCCATCCATCGATAAATTTTCGCGACAGCGAAAGCGTTGTCGCCGCCGGATCGATAGACGCGAAGACGGCTACCGATATGAGGGTCGCCCCTACGAACCAGATATGGAAGTACGCGAGCGCCTTGAAGACGAGCTTGAGCACTCTTGGCATTGCGCGGCTCATGGCCTGACCCCGCCTCGGTCGAGGCTCCAGGAGCGGCAAGCTTCGGCCGGGCGATCCGGCTTCCGTCTCTTTCTTCCGAGAAGCGTTTTTCTTTTTAGGCAAGACCGGAAGCGACAGTCCTTCCATGCGCGCCAACGCACGCGTCGACCTCTGGAGTGCGCTTCCAATGAATATGATTGACATTGAATCCATCCTATCCTGATTCACTATGCAAGTGCTATGCCGCGCCTAGCCCGGATATCTCACAGCGAAATCGGGCTTAGCCCAAGGAGCGATCGAAGTCGAGGCGCGTCGCGTCTATAGACG
>CAZKJA010000023.1:0-19132 GCA_964552925.1 uncultured Treponemataceae bacterium | reverse complement strand
AGAAACAGGTGCGGGAACAACTCGAACAGGTGTACCGCGCCCCAAGGAACGCCGTTGAAGTCGAGCAAGGTGTTGACGTTCGTGTTCGTGTCGCTCGACATCCCGTTCCTGCTGCTCGCGATCCACAACTGGACCGGTTCGGCGATCATCGGGTGCATCGCGGGCTGGGAAGGGCTGGTATGCGGCGCCTCCGCCCTGTACCTCGGCATGGCGGAGATGATCGACGAGAGGCTCGGGCGCAAGGTACTGCCGTACTAAGATTGACACCCGGCCGCGTCGTGGTTAGGCTAGCCTCCCGAAAGCCATGAAACGATTCGACACGATTGTCAGCTCGATCCGGCCCGTGGCCGAAGGGTATTACGAACTCCGCTTCGCCTGGCCGGCTTCCACGGGCTCATACGATGCGGCGGAGCTTCCTGCCCCCGGCCGCTTCTTCACGATAAAGGCCGGCGGACGCTACGACCCCGCGCTCAGGCGCCCGTTCGCGTTCTCCGGCCATGTCCCGACGACGGACGGCGGCGGAGAGGCGGCGTTCGTATTCCAGGTCCGCGGCCGCGGTACCGGCTTCCTCGCCGCGCTCAAGCCCGGCGACGCGCTCGACGTGCTCGGGCCGCTGGGCAAGGGGTTCGGCCGGCCCGCCAATGGCTACAGGCCGATACTTGTCGCCGGTGGCATAGGAGTCGGCCCGATGCTGTACCTCGCGTACGCTCTGGCCGAGGACGCGAAGGCCGGCTTCTGCGAAGCGCCGGTGCTGGCGATGGGTTTCAGGAGCGCATCCTTTGTCCCCGGGCTCCCGCTGCCCGAAGGCACCGTCATCTGCACAGACGACGGGTCGGCGGGTTACCACGGCACCGTCGCCAGCTGGCTGGAAGGTTTCGACCCGGGCGCGCCGCCGTACCTATACGCCTGCGGGCCTGTGCCGATGATGGCAGCCGTCGACAGGATAGCGCAGGCGCGCCGAGCTCCCTACGCAGCCGCGCTCGAGCAGTGGATGGCGTGCGGTGTAGGAGCGTGCGCCGGGTGCGCGGTCCGACTCAAGTCCGGCGATTACATAAAGGCCTGCGCCGACGGGCCGGTCTACGACGGACGGCTCGTCGACTGGGAGGCGGCACGATGAACATGACAGGGAAAGGCCAGGCGCCCGGCCAGCTCGACCTCCGCGTCCGCATAGGCGACCTGTGGATGCCGAACCCGGTCGGAGTCGCCTCGGGAACCTTCGGCTACGGCGAAGACTACAAGGCTCTCGTCGACATCGATTCTCTCGGCGCGCTGTACACAAAGGCGGTCACGCCCGAAAGCCGGGCGGGAAACCCCGCGCCCCGCCTGGCGGACACGCCAGCCGGAATGCTCAATTCCATCGGCCTTGCCAACCCCGGACTCGACGCGTTCATAGCCGACAAGCTGCCGGGTCTGCGCTCGCGGCGCTGCCCTGTGATAGTCAACGTTGCGGGCAAGACCGAGGACGACTACCTGCGCGTACTAGAGCGTCTGGAATGCGAGGACGGCATCGCCGGCTACGAGATAAACGTCAGCTGCCCCAACGTCGCCCACGGCGGCCTGGCCTTCGGTACCGAGCCGGCCCAGGTAGAACGCCTGACGCGAAGGCTGTCGGACGCTGTCGGCGCGCGAGAGATGACAGGAGCTAACGCAGGCGACGGCAAGCATGCAATCCGCGGTCGGCGGCCCGTCATCGTCAAGCTGTCGCCAAACGTGACCGACATCACAATGATCGCGAAGGCCGCGGAAGCCGGCGGCGCCGACGCGATCTCGTGCATCAACACGCTCGTCGGCATGGTGATAGACACGAAACCAAGGCGTCCAGTGCTCGCGATGGGCACAGGCGGGCTGTCCGGCCCGGCGATACGGCCGGTCGGCGTCGCTATGGTATACAAGGCGAGCCGCGCCGTTTCCATACCGGTGATAGGCCTCGGAGGCATCTCGGAGGCGGACGACGCGATCCAGTACCTGCTCGCCGGCGCGGCCGCCGTTCAGGTCGGCACGGCGATATTCTCACGGCCGGAAGCGCCGCTCGAAATTCTTGCAGGCATCCGCGGGTACATGGAACGCGGCGGCATCGAGCGCGTCGATCGGATACGAGAGCTGATCCGCCCCTCCGTTTAACAGTGTTTTAACATATTCTTCACATACAACGAATCCTGCGAGCGTATGTTCCTTCCGACACGGGCTATATAACGCCGTGCCGCGGTCCCTGCGCGGATCGCCTATACAATAGGAGGAAACGACATGAAGAAGATCGCATTGATCGTCGCTTTGAGCTTGATCGCGTCAAGCGCTTTCGCCCAGGACAAATTCAGCTGGATCGGCAAGACAAGCGACGATGCCGACAAGATGCTCCCCGGCATCGATCCCTCGAAGGTCACAGGGACCATCATCACCGCCGGAAGCTCGACAGTGTTCCCGGTCTCGGAGCTGATCGCGTCGATGTTCAAGGAAGACGGCTTCGCCGGCCAGGTGACGATCGACTCTATCGGTTCGGGCGCCGGCTTCGAGCGCTTCACCAAGACCGGAGAGACCGACATCTCCAACGCCTCGGTCGCAATAAAGCAGAGCCAGATCGACGCCGCCAAGTCGATCGGCCGCACTCCTATCGAGTTCCGCCTCGGCACCGACGCCCTCGCCGTCGTCGTCAGCAAGAAGAACACCTTCGCCAAGGATATCACCCAGGCGGAGCTGAAGCTCGCGTTTTCCACCGCGACCTACTGGTCGGAAGTGCGCTCAGGCTGGCCCAAGCGCGAGATCAAGCGCTTCATCCCCGGCACCGATTCCGGCACCTTCGACTACTTCGTCGAGCACCTGTACAAGAAAGACCGCAAACCGATCCTCGGCGCCAGGAACCTCCAGCTTTCCGAGGATGACAACGTACTCGTCCGCGGCGTATCAGGCGACGCCTACGCGATAGGCTTCTTCGGATTCGCGTACTACGTGGAGAACAAGGCCAAGCTCAACGTGCTCGCCATCGACAAAGTGCAGGCGAACGCGGCCAACGTCGACAACGGCACCTACCCACTCGCCCGCCCGATCTTCATCTACAGCGACGCGAAGATAATGAACGACAAGCCCCAGGTCGCCGGCTTCATCGCCTACTACCTCACCTACGTGAACGAGGCGCTCAAGGAAGTCGGCTACTTCCCCGCCCCCGCCGCCGAGCAGAAGAAGGCTAAGCAGGCCTGGCTTGACGCCGTCAAGGGCCGCTACTAGAACCGGAGTACATCCCGTTGCCAACGGTATGGGGGGATGAAGCGCGCGATGCGATTGGTCTATACTGACTGCATCATAGCCTTCGAATCATCCATACCTTTGGCTGTTTTTTTGTACGACCTGCGTGCATCCAGCCGAAAGCGAGAACGATGAAACCAGTCCAGACAGCGATGTATCCCGAGGAAGCGAGCGGAGTGCTTTCCTTCGGGAAGCGCGCCAGGCCGCACGAGGCAATCATCCAGGCTTTCCTGTTCTTCTGCGCCGCTGTATCCATCCTCACGACGCTCGGCATAATAGTGGTGCTTGGTACCGAGTCCTCGGCCTTCTTCAGGGAAGTGAGCCTCTGGGAGTTCGTCAGCGGAACATCCTGGCAGCCGACGATAGGGGAATTCGGCATACTGCCGCTGCTCAACGCGACGTTTATGACAAGCCTCGCGGCGATGCTCGTCGCCTTGCCCCTCGGGCTGGGCGTCGCCATATACCTGGCCGAGTACGCGTCTGAACGCGTGCGGGAGACGCTGAAGCCGATCCTGGAAGTGCTGGCGGGCGTACCTACCGTCGTGTACGGGTACTTTGCATTGACCGTCGTCACGCCCGCGTTGCGGAACGTGTTCGGACAGGATTCCACCGAAGTCTACAACACGCTTTCAGCGGGCCTCGTGATGGGAATCCTTATCCTGCCTTTGATCAGCTCGATGTGCGAGGACGCGCTCTCAGCCGTCCCGCGTAGCCTGCGGGAGGCGGCCTACGCGATGGGCGCGACCAAGCTGGAGACGAGCGTGAAGATAATAGTACCGGCGGCTTTCTCCGGAATCGCGGCCGCTTTTATCCTTGGATTGTCGCGCGCGGTCGGCGAGACGATGATAGTCGCCCTCGCGGCCGGAGCGGGGCCCAATTTGACGCTCAACCCCCTCAAGGCCGCCGAGACGATGACGGGCCATATCGTCCGCATCTCCGGCGGCGATATTTCCTACGACTCGATGGACTACCGTAGCCTGTTCGCGATCGCTCTCGTGCTGTTCCTCACGACGCTCGCGCTCAACATGGTCTCCAGGCGGATAGTCAAGAAATATCGCGAGGTCTACGAATGACGGGCTCCGAAGGAATGTCGGGCACGACGAGGGCCGACTTCTCCGTCAACCTGGCCTCGAGGCACGCCAAAGGCAAGCTGTGGCAGATGCTGTTCATGCTGTCGACCATGCTCGCAATAGTGTTCCTCGGAGCCTTGATAATCACTATAGTCGACGACGCGTTCGGCTACGTGGTGATGGTCGACGAGGTCGACCAGCAAAGCTTCGTCCCGGATGGAATGAAACTGGAAAACCTCGACGCAGTGGCATTGCGCGCCATAATCGATGAATATTTAAGCCCGCGTCGTTACCGCGCGCTAGAGAGGGAGATGCCCTTCGACGAGCGGACCAAGACCGGCCTGTACGACATTATTATGTACGAAATCGTGAAACCGCAGGTCGCCGAAACGTACACATTGTTCGAGTCGCTGTTCGCAAGGAAGCGCATAGTCGAGGAGACGCTGAAAGCCCACCCCGAAGGGGAACTTATATTCCGTTCATGGGTGAGCATGCGCTTCCTCTCGACCTCCCAGACGGCAAGGCCGCTGACCACAGGCGTCCTCACGGCGGTCAAGGGTTCTCTCCTCACAATCTTGATCACTGTGCTCTTCTCGTTCCCGATAGGCATTGCAGGAGCGGTATGGCTGGAAGAATACGCGAACGACAACAGGCTCAACCGATTCATCCAGGTGAACATCTACAACCTCGCCGGCGTGCCCTCCATAATCTACGGCATGCTCGGCCTCGCGATATTCGTGCGCGGCCTCGAGAAGTTCACCTCGGGCAGCGCGTTCGGCGTTTCGGCGGCCGGCGAAGTCGCCAACGGGCGCACAATCCTCTCCGCTGGCCTCACGCTCGCGCTTCTCATCCTGCCGGTGATAATCATCAACGCGCAGGAGGCGATACGCGCGATACCCGGCTCGCTCCGGCAGTCGAGCCTCGCCGTGGGAGCGACCAAATGGCAGACTATATGGCACCACGTTCTGCCCGCGAGCTTCGACCGCATCCTCACCGGCGCCGTGCTCGCGGTCTCGCGCGCCATAGGCGAGACCGCCCCGCTCGTCGTCGTCGGCGCGTCGACCTTCCTGACGCAGGATCCCACGGGAATTTTCTCCAAGTTCACGACCCTGCCAATACAGATTTACCAGTGGACGAGCAGGCCGCAGGCCGAGTTCAGGCACATCGCGGCGGCCGCGATAGTCGTGCTGCTCGCGCTCATGCTGTCGCTCAACGCCTTCGCTATAATCATGCGCAACCGCCTGCGCAAACAGAAGAGGTTCGGCTGATGAGACTGTTAAAGAAAAGTTCCCTTGGGGCGGGCAAGCTGGAGGCGGCGATAGGATCAGGCGAGTCAGATCTCGCTCTCGAGGCAAAAGGCCTCTCGATCTTCTACGGGGAGTTCGAGGCGGTGAAGCGGCTGTCTTTAGGCTTCGAGCGCAAGAAGGTGACGGCCCTCATCGGCCCGTCGGGTTGCGGCAAGAGCACAGCCCTCCGCGCCTTCAACCGGATGAACGAATTGATCAGCGGGGTCAGGACCTCCGGCGAGGTCCTGTTCCATGGCGTCAATATCTACGAACCGGATGTCGACGCTGTGCAGGTACGCCGCTGGATAGGGATGGTATTCCAGAAACCCAACCCCTTCTCCAAAAGCATCTTCGAGAATATTGCCTGGGGAGCCAGGATAAACGGCTACAATGGCGACTTCGACGAGCTCGTCGAAAACAGCCTCAAGCAGGTAGCGCTGTGGGACGAGGTCAAGGACAAACTCAAGGAGAGCGCCTACGCGCTTTCGGGCGGTCAGCAGCAACGGCTCTGCATCGCGCGCGCGGTAGCGCTCAAGCCGGAAATCCTCTTGATGGACGAGCCTACGAGCGCGCTCGACCCGATCTCGACGGCGAAGATAGAATCGCTGCTCGATGACCTCAAGAAACGCTATACTATCATAATCGTGACTCACAACATGCAGCAGGCAGGCCGGGTGTCGGACAAGACGGGCTTCTTGCTCCTCGGTGATCTCGTCGAGTACGCCGACACGAAGGAACTGTTCTTCAATCCAAAGGACGAACGCACCGAGAATTACATCTCGGGCCGGTTCGGCTGAGACGCGGAGGCCTTACATGCTTAGAATACAATTCAACGAGGAACTGAACAGGCTCCACCACGATATCCTCGCGATGGGCAGCCGGGTGGAAGAGGACCTGCGCAAGGCGCTGCTCGCGCTCAAGACCGGCGACCTCGAGCTTGTCAAGGAAGTCAGGGCGAGCGACGAGCTCGTAAACGCGTTGCAGATGAAGATAGAGGATCAGGCCGCGATGCTCATCGCGACCCAGCAACCGGTCGCCAAGGACCTGCGCGAACTCGTGACGATCTTCAAGATGACGGACAACCTCGAGCGCATAGGCGACCATTCGGTACACCTCGCGAAGGCCGCCAAGCGCCTTTCGGGCTCGCCTTACCCCCGCTCCCTCGAACGCCTGGAAAAAATGGCGACGGTGGGGATAGGCATGGTCCACGACGGCGTCGAGGCCTTCCTCAACCACGACGAGGCCCTCGCGAGGAACGTAGCGACCAGGGACGACGAAATAGACGCGGAACACCGGGCATTCGTCCGGGAAGTGCTCGCTTACCTCACGGAGAATCCGGACAAGGCCGAGCAGGCCACCAAGCTGATAGCGACGTCGAGTTTCCTCGAGCGGCTCGGCGACCACGTGACGAACCTGTGCGAAGCGGTAGTCTTCATGGTGACGGGCGCGCACACCGAGCTGAACGACTAGGGGGCACTCATGGCGAAAGCAACGTTGCTCGTCGTCGAGGACGACCCGGACATAAGGGAACTGCTCGCGTACACGCTCGGCAAGGAGGGCTACGAAGTGCTCCAGGCGCCGAGCGGGGAAGCGGGGTACAAGGCGATCGCGGACAAGAAGCCGGATCTCGTGGTCCTCGATGTAATGCTGCCGGGCATGGACGGGCTCGAGCTCCTGCGTCGGCTCAAAGCCGACGCCGCGCTGCGGAAGACGCCGGTGATCCTCGTCAGCGCCAAGGGCGAAGAGGCAGACGTAGTCTCGGGCCTGGAACTCGGCGCGGACGATTACGTCACCAAGCCGTTCAGCCCGCGGGTGCTCGTCGCCCGCGTGCGGACGTCCTTGCGCAGGTCGGCAAGCCGCGAGGATGAGCCTAAACCGGAAGACAGCCTTGTCAGGATCGGCGATTTCATGCTCGACGCGAACCGCCACGAACTGCGGGTCGCAGAAAAGCCGATAGAGTTGTCGGCCACGGAGTTCGCAATCATCGAAAGGCTCGCCCGCGCCCCTGGACGGGTGTTCACGCGCTCGCAGATCATCGACTCGGTCAGGGGCCGCGACTACCCGGTGACGGATCGCTCGGTCGACGTGCAGATCCTCGCCATAAGGAAGAAGCTTGGCGAGAAGAGCGACATCATCGAGACCGTGCGCGGCGTCGGGTATCGATTCAAGGACGAATAGTGCGCAAGCCCAGGCTCGCGACGAGGACATTCGCCGTGCTCCTCGCGGTGGCTTTCCTGGCGATAGGCGTGATCGCCCTGTCGTCGGTGCTCGCGATGCGGCGCTTGTACGTCGATGCCACGCTGGAAGCGCTCGGGCAGACGGCCGCGGCGCTGGCCAATGACGCGGCGCTATCGGCTGCAATTGCCAAGGTCGACGGGAAGTCAGTCGACGCGGCGAGCGACAGGATGGCCGCGGGGACCAGGATCAGGGTCAGCGCAATCGCTCCCGATGGCCGGGTGCTCGGCGATTCCGCCTCCGATACCAATACGATGGACAACCATGCGCTCAGGCCCGAGATATCGGCGGCCCTCCAGGGCGGACTTGGAACGAGCATGAGGACGTCCGCCACCCTCGGCATCGAGATGGCGTACGCCGCCGCGCCCATCCGAACGGACGGCCGCGTTACGGGCGTCCTCCGCGTGGCGATGGGCGCTCCCGATATCCTGCAGGCTGTAAGCCCCTTCATAATGATGGCGGCGGCCGTCGCCGTCGCGATGGTAGCCGCGATCGGCGCGGCTGGCGCCAGGTTCGGCAACATGGTCAACGAGCCGGTCAACGCGCTTATCGAGGCGGCCATCCATTGGTCGGCGGGCCGCCTGGACCGTCGCATAAGGCGATTCGACGATCCGGAATATTCAGTGCTCGCCGAAACCATGAACACGATGGCCTCCGATCTTTCCGCGAAAATACAGGCGGCGAGCCGGCACCAGAGTGAATTGGGAGCGATCCTCGACGGCATGGACGAGGCGGTCCTCTCAATCGACGCCGATCTCGTTGTCAGCCTTGCCAATCCCAAGGCGATCGAAGTGTTGTGCCGGAACGGCGACCGCTCGAAGTTCATCGGCAGGACGGTCTTGCAGGCGACCGGGAACGTAGCTATCGACGAACTGTCCCGGCGATGCACGGAAACCGGCATCAAGGAAGAGGCCGAACTCACGCTCTACAACGGCGAGACGCACCACTTGCTCGTGCACGCCGCCCCCCTGCCCCTCGAAAGCGGCAGGACGGGAGCGGTGCTCGTCCTCGACGACATCTCCCGACTCAAGCGGCTCGAGCGCGTCCGCAAGGACTTCGTCGCCAACGTCTCCCACGAACTGCGGACGCCGATAACGCTCATCAAGGGGTTCGCGGAGACTCTGGAAACCGTCGACGACCCCGGTGAATCCGCGCGCTTCCTAGCCATCATCAAACGCCACGCCGACAGGATGGCCTTGATAATCGAGGATCTTCTCACGCTCGCGAGACTGGAGAGTCCCGAACGAGGCAGGCTGGAAACGACTCCGGTCGGCGCGAGGCTCGTCCTGGTCCGCGCCACGGAATCGCTGGGCGACAGGGCGAAGGACAAGGGGATACGCATAGACATAAGGGCGGATGAAAACCTTGAGGTCAACGCGAACGAGGGTCTCCTCGAACAGGCCCTCGTCAACCTTCTCGACAACGCGGTCAAGTACAGCCCGCGTGGCACAGCGATCATCGCCGGCGCGAGCGCCGAGGACGGGTATGTCCGATTCGCGATAGTCGACAACGGCCCGGGCATCCCGCTGCGGGACCAACCCAGGCTGTTCGAACGCTTCTACCGCGTCGACAGGGCGCGGAGCCGGGAAATGGGCGGCACGGGCTTGGGCCTGGCAATCGTCAGGCATATAGCTCTGGCGCATGGCGGCGACGCCTCGGTGGAAAGCCGCGAAGGCGCGGGCAGCACCTTCGTCATACGCGTGCCCGTTCAGGGCGGCGAGGGAACCAGGGTCCAGGCGGCTTCCCCCGATCCGGACAGGCACGCGGACAACGCGTAGCCCCCGCCAAACCAGCGGCTGACGCGGCCGGGGACGAGATTGACGAGAGCCGACCCCGAGCCGTCCGCTTCGATGGCGGTTCCCCAGGGGCTGTCCGGGGACATCCTGCACGGTATCCCGTGAATGGTAACGGCTACGGGATCCGGGGCTTCGAGGTAATCCGCCCTGAAACGGGTCTCCACGACAAGCGGGGCAAGGCTGCCGGGGTCGATATCCCATGGGTCGGCCATCCGCGCCTCGGCCTCCCTGGCAAAACGCGGCAGGTCGAAACGTGCATGCTCCGCGCCGCATTCGTACAACACGGCCGCGAGCTCGCAGGCGTACCCGCCGGAGGCGCTCGGGTGCAGCATGCCGTCTTCGGCCAGGCCCTGCGGCCACGGGGCGCCGTACGGCAATGACCTGCCGTCTCCGAGTACGGCAGAGCAGAACACGGCGGCTTCTCTCGCACGCGGCAAGTCGAGGAACACAACCGTCCCCGGCGCCGCGGACAACGGTTCCGATCCGGCGTCGCATGATATCCACGATACTTCCCAGCCGCTCGCGCCTAACCACGCCGCCGGCAGTTCGGGAACCACGATGCCGACTTCCATCCCCGGAAATGGGGTCGAACACGCGGCGGCCAGGAGCCAGTTGAGCAAAAGCAGGATCATGGGAGGTTTGCCGCAAGCATGCGCACGCGCAGGGTGTCGTTCCATGAACAATGCAAGGCAGCGCGCGCACAGGCGCATTCACAGTGAAACGCTTGCCTCCAACGCGGTTTTATTCCATACTAACGGCAGGATGGAAGATAGCACCGTTTATGCTGACCGCCTCGAGAACACCCTCGAGGCGAAGACAGGGCATTTGGATACAGTTGAACTCAAACAGCTCAAGGATGAGTTCAAGCTGTTTCAATCGGCGTACCAGGCCATCTACAATGTGCTGCTCAGGAAAGGGCTGATCCACGAGGATCCGTACAAATTCGACCTGAAGGTATCCGACGTCCAGACCCCTCCGGAGAGCCCGTTCGCCGAGAGCGAAAAACTGGACCAGATGTGCATAAGGCTGTCCCAGTTCGAGTCGTACCTTGATTTTCTTAACAACTACTACGAATTCAGCGTCGACTTTCTGGGTATGGGGAGGATCAAGCGCCTCGTCGCCCTGACGAAATACTTCACCTTCACCAATTTCACCGAGAACAGCCCGCATATGAATACAAGGTATTTCGCGGAACTCGTCTCGCATGTGCGCAAGGGAACCGATCCGTTGTCGACCGGCATCATCAACGAGGGACTCCTGCAACTCGACAAGGCCAGCCGCAAGGTGTTCCAGATACTCAAAGGCCTGGCGACGCTCCACAAGGAGCGTTACAAGCTGCAGGTCCGAAGAAAGGCAATCATCCCCCTCAAGCTGGATCGCGACTTCGCGGTGACCCACGCGGAGGATGCCATACGCAAGATCCGGCAGAAACTCGGCGAGACCGGGAGTGACGCGCAGTTCTATCCCGATCTCGTGGCGGAAGCGCTCAAGGAAGACTACTCGGCCGAAGGGGAGGCACTGCGGGACGAGATACTCAAGAGCATGGCCATCGCGGAGCAAAAAACGGAGAACAAGGCTGCCGAACGAAGTTTCAAGATGTCGCTGCTCGACGGGATACGAACCCTCATTGGAGTAGGCTTCCAGCTCGAGGACGCGATACGCAAACTCGAGGAGAACCAGGCTCTTATTGATTCGATGGACAAATCATTTTTCACCAAGGTGAAGCGGGCCCTGCGCGAGATGTTCGGCAAGGAGGTCGAACATATAGTCCACGACGTAGAATACCTCGATCCGGTCTCGAGCGAACGCAGGCACGAGTCGATCGACTTCACCGAGTTCTGCGCGAATGGCATGAAGCGCGCGCAGAGCCTCGTCGCGATGGTTTCCAGGAACAGCGTCTCGTACAAGCGGCTGGAGAGTTCGTCGGAGGATGTAACATTCAAATTCCTCTCCAAGCTGATAGAGGAACTGCAGGGCCTCCATCGCAAGCTTGTGGCGCTCAACGAATTCTTCCAGGACACCGTGCAGGATCCGGAATTCAAAGGCAAGATCAAGAACGTCAACATCGAACTGGGTTCGGTCAAGAATGCCTTGATCAAGGCCAACCAGAAACGCCATGAATACATGGCTCAAAAGGACGAGCAGGAACAGCTGAAACGGCTCGGTGTACGCGAGGCATGAGGCGCAAGGAGCATAAATGAACCGGGCTACGAATTTATTGGCCAGCATTCTTTCGGCGGCGGCTATATCAATGTCGGCAATGCCGGCCTTTTCGCAGGCGGAAACGCCCCGCGTCCTTACCGTCGGCATGGGCTCGTACGAAATCGAACTCAACCCGTACAAGTCGATATACGCGCACGAGATGCAAATATTCACCGGCATCTACGAAGGCCTTTTCGCCTACGATGCCCTGACCCTCGACCCGGTGCGCGCGCAGGCGGAATCGTTCGAAAAATCCAAGGACGGCAAGACCTGGACCTTCAGGATCAGGCAAGACGCGCGTTGGGCGGATGGAACAAGCGTGACCGCCAAGGACTATGTGCAATCGTGGCTGTACCTCCTTTCCCCCTCGACCAAGGCAGAATACGCCGTGTTCTTCGATATTATCCGCGGAGCCAAGGCGTTCAGGACGGGCAAGAGCAAGAAACCCGACTCGGTCGGAATTTCGGCGGTCGACGACCGCACCCTCGTAGTCGAACTCGATGCGCCGGCCGCGTACTTCACCCGTCTGTTGTGCCATAGCTCCTTCGTCCCGATCCACGCGTCCCTGCGCGGGGTCCGGACCTGGAAGCCCGAGGCGATCGTGGGCAACGGCGCGTACGCCATCGAGTCCATGGACAAGGCGAGCCTCGTGCTGCGGAAAAGCGGTACGTACTGGGACGCCGAAAAGGTCGCCGTACCGACAATCCGAATAATGTTCATGGAGGACGACAAGGAGGCAACCCGCCTCTACAACGATGGCGAAATCGACTGGCTCACGGACATGGTCGACATCGACACGCTCGTCGACACCGCTTCGATCCAGTCCGCCCCGATGTTCGCCACGGGGTATTACTTCTGGAACGCCTCGCGCAAACCCTGGAAGGACGCCCGCGTAAGGCGGGCGCTCGCGTTGCTTGTCCCCTGGGAACAGATCAGGACAAGCGACAAGTATTACGCCCCGACAAGCGTGCTCGTGTTGCCGTTCTCGGGCTACGAATCGCCTCCGGGCATAGACGCGAAGAACGAGAAGGAAGCGCTGGAACTGCTGTCAAAGGCCGGCTTCCCCGAAGGCAAGGGACTACCACCCGTGCGCTTCGTCGCGTACAAGTCGGAAACCAACGAGTCGAATCTCAAGATCATAAGCGAGGCGTGGCAGAAAGTCGGCGTCACCGTGGAGTCTGTGGTAGTGCCCGACGGCGCCAGCGCGCGGGACATGCGGCAGGAAGGCTACACGATATCGTTTACCAGCTGGATAGGCGATTTCGCCGACCCGGCCGCGTTCCTCCTGATGTGGACAAGCGATTCGGGGCTCAACGAGGGCGGCTACAAGAGCCTCGAATTCGACAAGCTCGTGTCGCGCTCGATGTTGGAAGACGGCAAAGCGCGCCTTGTGACGCTGGCGGAAGCCGAGGCAAAACTTCTTAACGACGCTCCCCTGCTTCCCTTGTACCACTCGGTCTCGTTCAACGTGCTCGACCCCGACGCGCTCGCCGGCTGGTTCCAGAATCCCCTGGACGTCCATCCCTTCAAGGCTCTTTCCTTTGGCACTCCGAAGGCCAGGCCTTTCGTCGCCAAAGCGGCGAGCCAGGCGCCGTGAAGGAACCCGGAAAGCCCCGGGAACCCGGGGAATCGTTTCTCCTCAGCCTCGGGTTCCCGGCGATAAAGGTCCACCAATCCTACGACCACTTCGACTTCACCCGGTCCGGACGGCGCATCCTCGTCATCGGCCCGATGGGCTCGGGTAAAACCGAGTACAGCGCCCGCGTATGGCGGGACTCGCTCGTGGCGCAGAGGAAGGGCGAGGAGGTGGCGGCGCGCACGACGAGCGGCGGGGCGGACAGGAGGCGCATCCACTTCGTTCGCTTCGGCATAGACAAGGAGCGCTTCAAGGATTACCCGGAGGACGCCCTGCCCTATCGCGGGGGCTACGAGCATTGCGGCGACTCGATCAGCTCGGCCGCTGATTCCTTCGGCCTCGAGTCGATAATCGCCGCCAATCCCGGGTCGGGAACCTGGATCCTTGACGAGGCATCGTTTTACGACGAACGCGTCGCCTACCTGATAAGGAACGAGTCCGAGGCACGGGGGCTCGTCTTCATCCTGCCCACGCTCGTGCTCAACTTCCGCAAGGAGATATTCAACCAAGCCGCGAGGCTCCTCCTCGAGAACGCGACCGACGCCTTCCCGCTGACCGCGTACTGCGAGCACCAGAACTGCATCGCCGATTCGCTGTATACGTACCGCTACTACTCGGTGGACGCTCAGGAATGCCCCGCCTTGTATTTCGATCCGCTTATCATAATCGGAGGGGACAGGCTCAAGGACGATCCGCGCGAACCAAACTACTGCACGCGCTGCGACGAGCACCACTACCTGCCCGGCAAGGAATATACGTTCTTCACGCTCAAGCCGCTGGGCGAGGCGGCATCGCGGGGGGACCTCAAGCCGCTCCTCGCCGAGCTTGCGGCGATAAACGGCGACATGGAGCGTTCACGGCTCCACGCGAGCCTCAGGCGCCTGTACCTGGACAGCCCGGCGCCAAAGCCGCAGAACATGGACGCCCTCAGGGTGCCGTGCATCGCGGAGAAGGCGTTATGCTACCTTTACGCCGAGCAGAACCTCCTGTCCGCGGACCAGTTGCGCAAGGTCGTGCGTGACCTCGGCCTCGAGCAGGACTACCTGCGCAAGCGCCTTGCCGACAACCGGCGCCCCTTGGACTTCTAGCCCGGATATCTCACAGCGGAATCAGGCTTAGCTCAGACGACGAACTTGCCTATCACCCCGTCCATGGCCCTGATGCTTTCGCGCGTGGCCTCCGCCAGGCCGGAGACGGATTGCGCCGCTTTGTTGATTTCTTCCGCCCCGGCGCCCATCTCGTCCATGCTTCCGCTTATAGTCGCCGTGGTGTCCATCAGCCTTGACATCACCTCGCGCGCCCGCTTGGCATCGCGGCTCATCGACCCTGCCTTGAGCCTGAGTTCCTCGGCGGCGGAGTTCATGTCGCGGAGGGCCTCCAATATCTGACGCGAGCCTTCGCGCTGTTCGGCCATCGCATTGTCCACCTGCCTCACAAGCTCGTCGGTCGATTCGATGCTCGAACTCACGAGGTTGAACGATTCCTCCGATTCGGCCGAAGCGGTCACGACCTCGGCTATTGTCTGGCTGATGCTCGACAATTCCGCTCCGATGCCACGCGATTGTTCGGCCGAGGTCTCGGCAAGCCTGCGGATTTCGTCTGCGACCACCGAGAAGCCCTTGCCCGCCTCTCCGGCGTGGGCCGCTTCGATGGCCGCGTTCATCGCCAGTAGGTTGGTCTGGCTTGCGATGCCGGAAATCACCAGGTTTGCTTCCATCAGAAGCTCCGACTGCGCGGCTATGGCGCCCACCTTGGCGACTACCGCCTCCTGCTTCTCCCTGCCGGCGACCGCAGTCTTCATGAGGCCTTCGAAGCGCTGGGCCATCCTCTCTACCGAAGAGCTGACGGATTCTATGTTGCCGATCATCTGCTCTATCGAGGCCGAAGCCTCGGCGATGCCCGAGGCCTGGGTCTCGGTAAGCGAGTCGAGCGATTCTATCCCGTCGACGACGGCGCCGACGGCATTGCTCGCTTCATCCGTGCTTGCTTCCTGGTTTGACGCGAGCCGTCTGACGCCCTCGATGTTTGCAAGGATCTCGGCTGTAGCGCTCGCGGCTCCGTGCGAGCTGGTGGCCAACTCGTCCCCGATGCCGCCCAGCGATCCTTGCGCGTCCTTAAGCGTCGAGACTATGCCCCGCAACTTGCCTACGAAGCCGTTGAAGCCGATCACCAGATCGCCTATCTCGTCGTTGCGTTTTAGTTCTATTGTCCGCGTAAGGTCGGCATCCCCCTGCGCCAGAGAGAGGAAGGCTTCCGCCGTCCTCTCGAGCGGACGGATCGCCCTGCCCATCATCAGCCACAGGGCGGCTATCGAAATAACGAGGAACACTGTTGCCATCGCCACCATTATCAAGAGCAGCTTCAATAAATCCCTCATCATCCCGCCCAGGGGCGTGACTATGCCGAGACCCCAGTATTGGCCTGAATCGCCCAAGGCGACCGGCATCACCGCAAGGTATGATGCCTCCACCTCGCCTTTGGCGGGTCGCAGCTCGGTATGCATCCATCCCTGGGCGAACGATTGCACTATCTTCGTCTGGCGTTCCATCCCGTTGAGCGTTGAATAGGAGGTGCCGACACGCGTGGCGTCAGGATGGGCTATATACTCGCCGTCCAGGGACAGGAGGAACGCGTACCCCAAACCAAGCGGACGGATCGATGCGACCAAGGCGTTCGTCGCGTCCATTGACATGTCTACGCCCGCGACTCCTATCGGCTTCCCGTCCTGGAAGACAGGCGCGCAGTACGAGACCACAGTCGTAGGGCTGCCTGCGATCATATATTCGGTGGGGACGGTGATATACGCGGCCCCTGTAGAGAATGGCACCGAATAGTACGCCGACGCGTCGCCGCCGGCGTAATCCATGCATTCCTCAAGGATGAGATCCCTGGAAAAACGGTTCCAATAGGGGACGAAGCGCCCGTCCGCGGCGTTGCCGCGTAGTGCTCCGGCCTTCGCTCCACCGCTCGCGTACTCGGCGTCCTTGCCGTCGAAGGCATCAGGCTCGAATATGAACCAGGCACCGCCGAGGTCGGGGTTCGATTCCATGTAATGGTGAAGGAATTGCACCGCTTGTTCCCGGCGCAGACCCAGAGCTTTCGCGCTGGCAACCATCACCGCCAATTGCCTGGCGGCGTTCAGGCTCTCGTGTATCGGCGAGGCGACTTCGGCCGCATACCCCGCCCCGGCTATTTCCGCCGCCGACAGGCTGGAAGAAGACAACTGGCTTCGCACCAGGAACGACAACGCGCCTACCATCCCCATAAAACCGATGGTCGTGATGCAGGCGACCCACAAGACCATCGCTCCGCGATACCCCAATCTCTTTTTCCCTGCCACAGCCTAGCCCCCCGTACAATATCTCGCAGTTTCGCTGAAAACCTCTTGAATGTCAATTTTAGTCATTCCGTATTAAGATTGTGAGTGCTGTAACCCAGGCTCAAGCGACGCCGGGCGAAGCGTTGATGGCGGAAACGAAGCTCCCGAGCGCCGCCGCATCCGGGAAGGCTGCCTGGAAGAAAGTCCGGCCGCCGCCGCCCTTCCCGCCGTTCGCCTTGGCCAAAGGACCGCAAAGCGCGCCGATGTCAATTCCTTTCGCCGGGTCGCCGGGCGAGCCCGCGGCCACTTTCAATTCACCCATGCACGCGACGACCGAAACCCGGCCGAGCGAGGCAAGCGCCTTTACGAGTCTGGAGGCCTCTTCGGCCGATTCGGCGGTGGAAAGGATTATTGAGGAGGGATTCTCCCTGTCGAGTCCGGCCGCGATGAAGGCCGCGATGGAATCGTGAGTGTCATCGAGGACAAGCTCCAGGCTCCTGTTCTTTTCCCTGTACGAGGCAAGAGCCGAGGGCAACTCGTCGTCGGGGACGCCGGCGGCCGCGGCGGCTTCCCTGGTTATCCGCGCCAGCCTCCTGTAATCCCTGAAAGCGCGGTCGCCGGCGATGAATGACAGCCTGCTGCCTCGCTTGTATTTCTCGGCTTTCAGCAGCCTGAAGGCGCCGAGCGCGCCGGTGCCCGCCACATGGGTGCCGCAGCAGGCCGAGTATTCGATGCCATCGATCTCCACGACGCGGAGCACGCCCGTCTCGAGCTTTGGTTCCTTGCGCAAAGGGAACGACGACGGATCCTCGGGCGGGCACAGGTGCGTGACGACCCGGTAATCGTCGCGGATCAGCTTTAGTATCTCGTCTTCCATGGCGTCGCAATCGTCACGCCCGAGCGCCGGAATATCCGTATCGATGGACGAGTAACGCTCGCCGAGGTGGAACGACACCGTAGCGCCGCCGAACACGCGCATGAGGACCGACGACAGGAGATGCTGCGCCGTGTGCTGTTCGGCATTGTCGATGCGACGCTCCAGATCGACAGCGCACGATACAATCGATCCGGGACCCAGGCCGGCGGCGCGTAGTTCGTCAACGCCCGCGATCATAGCGTGGACTACGTCCTCGCCGCGCTCGAGCACGGACCGGAGCCGGAAACCGGCGATCGACCCAGTGTCGCAGGGCTGGCCGCCGCCCTCTGGGTAGAACACCGTGGCGTCGAGCAGTATTTCGGCGACGCCTTCGATCCCGGCTTCCATGCCGACTATCCTGGCATCGATGCGCCGGACAGTCGGATCGTCGTAATAGACTCGTCGGGTAGCCATGGGCGTCTTCCGAGCTTACCGCAAGCCGAAGAAGTGACGCTCCAGGTAGGCCATCCTGTCGGCTGCTTCGCGCCAACGGAGGCTCCTCGGGTACTCGTCCCTGATCCGCTTGTAATACTCGTAGGCCTTCCTGACATTCTTGAACGGCGTATCCTGTTCGTATGAGACAGCGTAGAGGTACAGCACCTCGTCGCTGCCGTGCGGGAAGAGGCCTTGGTACCGGTCGAGGACGGCTATCGCGGACTGGACCCGCTTGCCGTCAAGTTCGTTGCGCGCGAGCGTCAGGAGCGCGGCGGGATCGCTCGGCATGTCAGCTGGCAATACTGGCGGCGCGGCCGGGCTGGCCGAGGTCGTAGATGCGGGAGTTGCCGGGGTGGGCGGAACTGGCGCAGCCGCGGGAGACGGGCTCGCGATGACGGCCGTCGGCGCGGCCGTCGAGGCGGGAGCGGGGGCCTTTGCGGTCCCCGGTGCCGTCTGCGAGGCTAGCTCCGGGGCGGCACCGGACAGGGCGGCGGCCTCCATCACCTGTACGCGGACCAGGCTGACTTCGATGGCGCGGCTGACTGGATTCTGCCGCTGGAAGCGCAACAGGTATTCCCCCGTGGTTTCGGGGTTCATCGCGAACACCGCGGCGTTGTCCTCGTAGCGCCTCGTCTCGTACCGTATGCCCTCCCGGCCTTCCTCGTCGCCCAGGTATATCCAGCCAGTGCCCGGGAATCTCAGCTCAAACCGCGCGCCCCTGGCAGTCTCCAGCCTGGTTTCGGCCACGGGCGACGGAGCAGCCGCATCGACGGAACGCGCCGAGGACGTCGGAGTGGCAGGCAGGGCAGGCGAAGGGGCGCGAGCTTCGGGTGCCGGCTTGGCTTCCTCGGCCGGAGCGACGGCGGCGGGAGCCTTGGCGGCGGGAGTCTTGGCGGCCGTCGGCTTGGGGGCGGTAAGCGGCTTCGGTACCGCGGCCGGAGGTGACTTGGCCGCGACCGGCGGGGACGGTTTCGGTACGGGCGCGGGTACGGCTGGCAGC
>CAZKJA010000022.1:0-19489 GCA_964552925.1 uncultured Treponemataceae bacterium | reverse complement strand
GACGCCGGACGGGCGGCGGGTATTCGTCACCGGCCACCCGGAATACGACAAGCTGACGCTTAAGGCCGAGTACGACCGCGACGTCGCCAAGGGACTGCCTATCGCTGTACCCGCGAACTACTTCCCCGGCGACGACCCTTCGCGCGAGCCGCTCATGACCTGGCGCTCGCACGCGCACCTTCTGTACGCCAACTGGCTCAATTACTGCGTGTACCAGGAGACGCCGTACGACCTCGCCGAGCTAGGCTGAGCGTACAGCCGGGCTAGCGGTATTCTTCCCAGGACTTGATCTCCACGCCCCGCTTCGCGGCGTAGGCGAGCGACTCGGCGAACTGCATGGCGACCTTGACGTTGGTGAACAGCGGGACCTCGAAGTCTATCGCCATGCGCCGTATCAGGTAGTCGTTCCGCAGCTCTATCTCGCCGTTGTCCTTGGGGACGTTTATCACCAGGTCGACCCTGCGGTCGCGGATGGCGGTCGCCATGTTCGGTTCGGTCTCCTCGAGCGGCCAATGCAGCGGAACGGCCTCGACGCCGTTCAAGGCCAGGAATTCCGCCGTGCCCCTCGACGCGTACAAAGGCAGGCCCATGTCGCGCAGCACCCTAGCGCCATCGAGGAAGTCGACCTTGTCGCCTATCGGTCCGGTCGACAGAAGCACGCCCTTTACCGGCACCCGGTACCCGACCGACAGCATCGCCTTGAGGAATGCGTCCTCGAAATCGGTGCCGATGCAGCCGACCTCGCCTGTCGAGGCCATCTCGACGCCGAGAACGGGGTCCGCGCCGTGGAGCCTCGAGAAGCTGAACTGAGCGGCCTTGACGCCGACCCATTCCAGGTCGACAGCCGACGACGGAACCTTTCCGACGGGCAGGTCGAGCATGGCGCGCGTGGCGAGCTCTATCATGTTTACGCGGGCAACCTTCGAGCAGAATGGGAAGCTTCGGCTCGCCCTCAGGTTGCACTCAATCACGCTCACCCTGTTGTTCTTCGCGAGGAACTGGATGTTGAACGGGCCGGTTATATCGAGAGCCATCGCTATCTTCGAGGTCGCCGCGCGTATCTGCCTCATCGTCTGCACGTAGAGCCGCTGCGCGGGCAGCACGACCGTGGCGTCGCCCGAGTGGACGCCGGCGTTCTCGACGTGCTCGCTTATCGCGTGGAAGAGGATCTCTCCCCTGCGGGCCACGGCGTCTATTTCTATCTCCCTGGCTCCCTCGACGAACTTGCTGACGACGACCGGGTGCTCGGCCGACACGTCGGCGGCGAGAGCGAGGAATCGCTCGAGGCTGTCGTCGTCCCATGCGACGTTCATCGCGGCGCCGGACAGCACGTAGCTCGGCCGGACGAGCACGGGGTAGCCGACATCCTTGGCGAAGCCGAGCGCCGAGCCGAGGTCGGTAAGCTCGCGCCAAGCCGGTTGCTCTATTCCCAGCGTATCGAGCAACGCGGAGAACTTGTGCCTGTCCTCGGCCTTGTCGATCGAATCCGGCGAAGTGCCGAACACTACCGCGCCAGCCGCGTACAGTCTCGTCGCCAGGTTGTTCGGTACCTGCCCGCCCATCGAAAGCACGAGCCCGTCCGGCATCTCGCGCTCGTAGATGTCCAGGACCCGCTCGAGCGACAGTTCCTCGAAATACAGGCGGACGCACATGTCGTAGTCGGTGCTGACGGTCTCGGGGTTGCAGTTGACCATTATGCCGAGCCTGCCGGCGGCGCGCGCGGTCTGCAGCGCGTTGACGCAGCACCAGTCGAACTCGACGCTCGAGCCGATGCGGTACGCGCCCGAGCCGAGCACCATGACGCCGGTCCTCGACGGCTCGACGTCGTCCCCGTCGCCCGAGTATGTCATGTACAGGTAGTTGGTCGCGGCCGGGTACTCGGCGGCGAGCGTGTCGATGCGCTTTATGGAGGGGCGCAGGCCGCGCCGCTCGCGTTCGGACCGGATCGCGCGCTCGGTCGTCCCCGTCAACTCGGCTATCCGTTCGTCGGAGAAACCGAGCCGCTTGGCGTCGTGCAAAAGTCTTGCCGGCAGGCTCGCGGCGCCGCTCTCGTCCCCGTCTCCGGCGGCGCGCAGGGCGTTCTCGCAATCGAGCACGTTTGCCATCTTGCCCAGGAACCAGGTATCGATGCGGGTAAGCTCCTGCACGCGTTCAACGCTCCAGCCTTCCGACAGCGCCTTGTACACGGCGAACACGCGCCTGTCAGTCGGGCGCGACAGCGCGTCGGCGAGTTCGGCCGAGGCGCAGCCGGCGAAGGCCTCGTCCGCGGTCAGGCCTGGCGCGCCTATGCCGGTCATCCGCAGCGCCTTCTGAAGGGCTTCCTCGAAGGTGCGGCCTATCGACATCACCTCGCCTACCGACTTCATTTCGCTGCCTATCGCGCGGTCGACGTCCTTGAACTTGCCGAGGTCCCAGCGCGGGACCTTGACGACGCAGTAGTCGAGCGCCGGTTCGAAACACGCGGTCGTCGCCTTGGTCACCCGGTTCCGGATGTCGACCAGCGAGTGTCCCAGGGCCAGCCGCGCGGCGACCGCCGCCAAGGGGTAGCCCGTCGCCTTCGACGCGAGAGCGGAACTCCTCGAAAGCCTGGCGTTCACCTCTATGATGCGGTAGTCGTCGGAAACCGGGTCGAGCGCGTACTGGATGTTGCACTCGCCCACTATGCCGAGCGAGCGTATAACGTCGATGGCGACGCTGCGCAGGAGCTGGTACTCGTGGTCCGACAGGGTCTGCGATGGTGCGACGACGACGCTCTCCCCGGTGTGGATGCCCAGGGGGTCGAAGTTCTCCATATTGCAGACGGTGACGCAGTTGTCGAAGCGGTCGCGCACCACCTCGTACTCGATTTCCTTCCAGCCGCCGAGCCATTCCTCGACAAGCACCTGCGGGGAGCTGGCGAAGGCCTTGGCGCAGCGCCGCCTGAGCTCCTTCTCGTCGGCGCAGGAGCCCGAGCCCGAGCCGCCGAGCGCGTACGCCGAGCGCACCATCACCGGGTATCCGATCTCGCGCGCCGCCTTGACCGCCGCCTCGAGGTTGACCGTCGCGATGCTGCGCGGCGTCCTGGCGCCGATCTGGGCAAGCCTCTTGGCGAACAGGTCGCGGTCCTCGGTCGCCTCGATGGAGGCTACGGGCGTTCCCAGCACGGACACGCCGAACTCGGCGAATGTCCCGTCGCGCTCGAGGGCGACGCCGCAGTTGAGCGCCGTCTGCCCGCCGAACGACAGCATCACGCCGTCAGGGCGCTCCTTCTCTATCACTTTGCGCACGTACTCCGGCGTCACCGGCAGGAAGTACGTCGCGTCGGCCATTCCTTCGCTCGTCTGTATGGTCGCTATGTTCGGGTTGACGAGCACCGAGCGGACACCCTCCTCGCGGAGCGTCTTCAACGCCTGCGAACCGGAGTAGTCGAACTCTCCCGCCTGCCCTATCCTGAGGCCGCCCGACCCGAGCACGAGCACCTTCTTTGGCTTGTCCATTGTCAGGCCCTCCCCCGGCGCGTCAAGTCGAGCCGTACCTGGTCGACGAAACGGTCGATCAGGTACTCGGTGTCCCGCGGCCCCGGACAGCCCTCGGGGTGGAACTGCACAGCCGAAAAAGGCTTGTCCTTCGATTTTATGCCCTCGACGGTGCCGTCGTTGGCGTTTCGGAACCAGACTTCCCATCCCTTGGGCAGGCTGTCGTCCCTGACGGCGTAGCCGTGGTTCTGGCTCGTTATGTGACATCGCCCGGTGCCAAGCTCGACGCATGGCTGGTTCTGGCTGCGGTGGCCGTACGGAAGCTTGTACGTGTCCGCTCCGGCGGCCAGCGCCATTATCTGGTTCCCCAGGCATATGCCGAACACCGGCTTATCGTGCTGGAGCGCCTTGCGGGTCGCGGCTATGGTCCTGCCGCAGGCCTTGGGATCGCCCGGCCCGTTCGACAGGAAGAGTCCGTCGTACTCTATACCCGACAGGTCGTGGTCCCAGGGTACGCGTATGACCGTCACGTCCCGCGCGAACAGGCACCGCAGGATGTTTGCCTTGGCGCCGCAATCGAGCAGCGCTATCCTGGGCGCGCGCTCCTTGTCGCCGGGCTTTGCCTCGTACACGCGCACGGACTTTGGACTGACATCGGCGACCGGCCGTAGCGAGGTTTCTCCGCCGAGGATGGAAAGGTCGAGGTCGCCGAAGCGTACCGAGTCGAAGGAAACCCCCGAAGCCGCCGCCAGTGCTTCGTCGGACTCGACGAGCACAGCCCCGCGCATCGTGCCGTTTTCGCGCAGGAGCACCGTGAGCGCGCGCGTGTCTATGCCGCTGATGCCGGGCACGCCGTTCGCCAGCAGCCAGGCGGAAAGGGTCGAGCCGGAAGCGTGGTGGCTGGGCCGCTCGCAGATTTCCGAAACGACCAGGCCCGACACCTGCACGCGGTCGGATTCCAGGTGCAGGGGAACTCCACGCCCGTCGAGCTCCGCGGCGCCGCTTGCCGGGTCAACGGGAACTCCGTAGTTGCCCGCCATCGGGTAGGTATTGACGAGAATCTGTCCGCGGTAGCTGGGGTCGGAGAGCGATTGCGGGTAGCCGGCCATGCCGGTGGAGAACACAACCTCTCCTGACATGGAGCGTGGCGAGCCGAACGCCGTTGCTTCGAAGACCGAGCCGTCCTCAAGGCATAGACGTGCTCGAGATGAATGTACCATGCGGGGAATCCTCCTGGGCCGCGTGTCCCGACTCGGGAGGAAACAAGGCGGCCGTCAAGGACGCCGCGGTTCCGGGCCGCATACCGGCTCGGAGTACCAAGCTTGATAGCGGCGTCGCACAGCACCTTAGCCCGAAAGCGAGCCGATGATCAAGCGGTCCCCGTATATTTATGCATCATATATGCATAAGTATACAAGTAGCGCCGGAAATCAACAGCGCAATCAGCGTACATTGAAGCGCTTCGAGCATACAAGCGCATGGCCTTCGTATGTCCCTCCGCTGATGAACACGTCGGAGAAACGCTCGGGGATGGCATCGCCGGCGGCCTCGGTGGAAATCGTCACGCACCCGGCGTCCGCCCGCTTCGCACCCAGATGGAAAATGAAGTTGACCGAGTCGGAGACGATTGTGCCCGTCTTGCCCGGAGGCGCGTATTCGCTCTGGCCGCGGTGCAGCGCGAAGCTGAATTCGATGGGAAACGGCAAGCCGAACTTCTCGTACCCGACCAGGGGCGTCCCGACAAGGATGCGGAGACACGCGACCACCGCTGCCCTGACCTTGGATACCGTCGGGGGGATGAGGTACAGGCTGTTCGTTTCTGTTTCCATCCACAAAAGGAGGTCGGCCTCGGCGAGAGCCTGCTGGATGAACGCCCGCAGCCTGTCCCTGAACGCGGCGTAACCGGCCTCGCCCAGCCGGACCTTGAGGTTCGTCTGGCCGCTCACCGCGACATAAAGAAAATAGAACGGGTACGTTGTACCTGGTTTGACCGCTCTCCACCCGGGAAACAGTTCCTTGGGCTCTGGAGCCGCAAGCACAGGCACGGTTTCCGCGCGCGAGCCGACTATGGCGTTGAGGGCAGACTGGAGAGCGGCGAACGCGAGCACGGCCTTGACCCTGGATTTGGTGATTCCGTTGTCGATCGCGCCGGGTCCGATATAGTCCGAGGCTCCGTCGAAAAACAGCATCGCGGGGTCGTCGATGACCGCCCTGGGATCGAGGACGCCCCACGCGGCGTCTCCGCTGCGACGCCTGAGCGATAGTATCGCCTTGCGCCTCGGTTCGGTATCCAGATCGGCGACGTCGATATAGGACAACTCCCCGGGCACTGGTCTCAGGTCCTTGAGCGCCGAAATTGGCAGGAGCTCGAGCGACGCGAGGTTCCTGGAATCCGCCTGCGAAAAGAGGGCGCGGTCCTGCGTGAACACCCTGACTGTCATGGCTTCTCCATCGTCACGGCGTAATGCCGGATCCTGCCCCCGTCGGCCTGCTTCTCCGGCCCGAACCGGTCCTGGATGACGCGGTCTATCGAGAGGAAGAGGTTGACCGAGGCGCTGAGAGAATCGGCGGGCGTCGCGGTCGATTCGATGCGGTTGACGTCCTTTATCGTCTCGTTCTTGAGCAGCTCCATGACGTTGGCGGAATACCTGATCGGGCCGGCGTGCGCCGCAAGGCGGACGTGAAGGGGTTCGTCAAGCGGATTGTCCAGCCTGTTGTAGAAGAAAAGCTCGTTGAGGATTTCCATGCCCGCCAGCAAGGCCGAGCGTTCCCTCTGGCCGAAGAGGAAGGCGGCAAGAGCGCCATCGCCCTCCCACGACCACAGCCGCCCCAACCTGCCCACGACGGCCTTGTAGACTATCGCCCTTAAGTCGCCGAATGCCTTCTCCACGCGGTCGGCCTGGTTTCTCTTTACCAGCGACGAATTGCCGACGACATCGAGCCTGAGCACGGCGACCTGTCGCTCGTCGCCTTCCCGTAGCCGGCCCCAATCCGGGCTTGTGCGCTCGTTGGCGTTCTCGAAGAATTGCCCGGTGGACCTGTCGAGGATATACCCGTCCTGGGTGAGGGCCTTGACGAGCTCGCGGAGCCCTTTCAGCGGATACGGGCGCCCCATGTACCCGTTAGCGTCGACGCGTACGAGGGTCTCTACGAATTCGATATAGCGCCCGTCCTCGATGACGTCCTTGACTATGCGCTCGGCGGCCATCTGGTCGGTTATTGGAATGTTGACGGGGATGCCGGAACGTTCGTACAGGTCGTACTCGGGATCGATAAGCCTGACGAAACGTACCATCGTCTCGGCGGACATGGATTCGTACAGAGTTCTCCGGCACTGGCTGATCGCCGCGTTCTTTACTTTCATATTGTCCCGTCATAGATCCAGGATACGACAATTATAGCACGCCCAACCGGGCCGGACGATCACTCGTCCATGAAAACGATGTCGTCGGGCCGGGCCACCACTTTGCTGCTGCCGCTGCCGGAGCGCCCCCCAGGCTGGTCGGAACGTTTTCCCCTGAGGTCCTCGAGCTCCATCGATGACAAATTCGTTATGACCTTGGCCTCGTCGTTGACCATGACGACGGCGCCGCGCTCGAAGCGGCCTTCCACGGCGACCACGCCGCGCGGCAGCAGGGAGTTGTGCGCGCGCATGGCGACTATCGCCCCGGCATCGACGCGGATGGTGCCCTGCGAACGGGTATTCTTGATCCATCGTTCACGGTTCTTGAGTCCGGACGCCGCGTCGAAAAGCGTGCCGGTCCCCTCGCCCGCCAGGATGCGGGTTATCACCCTGGGCGCCCGCCCGTGGGCTATCACCACCCTGCAGCCGGCGTCGCGCGCTATGCCTACGGCGACCAGCTTTGTCTGCATGCCGCCGGTGGAGAACTCGGTCCCCTTGCCGCCGGCGGAAGCGATTATCTCCGGCGCCAGTTCCCTGACGTACGGGATAGGCTTCGCGTTGGGGTTGGTCTTGGGATCGGAATCGTACAGGCATTCGACATCGGATAGGATCACCAGGAGTTCCGCGTCTATCTTGCTGGCGACGTAGGCGGAGAGCTGGTCGTTGTCGCCGAAGGCTATCTCGGCCGCCGATACCGAGTCGTTCTCGTTGAACACAGGGACGACGCGGCGCTCGAGGAGCGCCTCGACGGTCGAGCGCAGGTTCAGGTACGACGCGCGCTTGTCCCACGCGTCGCGGGTGACGAGCAACTGGGCCGCGGTGAGGCCATACACGTTGAAGGCCTGGCGGTATTCCTCCATCAATAGAGGCTGGCCGATCGCGGCGCATGCCTGCCTTGTCCGCGTGTCCTTGGGCTTCTTCTGCATGCCGAGTTCGCGCGCGCCCATGCCGACGGCGCCCGAGGTGACGAGCAGGATCTGCTTGCCGGCGCGGGCCAGGTCGGCGATCTCGGCCGCCACGCGGTGCAGGTACTCGACATCGATGCCGCCATTGTCGTCCTCCAAGCCGTCAGAGATGCGCGAAGGCGCGTCCTTCTGCCTGGTTATCGTGTTTGTGCCAATTTTGATGACGACGCGCTTGGCGGATGCGAGGGCCGCCCTCGCATCCGCTTCGGACCTGCCCGATGCGACGACTGGTGTGTCTTCAGAGTTCGTCATAGCGTCTCCCCTTCTCGCCGTCCAGATCGGCGTGCTCGAACGACCGCGCGCCGGAGGCGTAGTCGGCAACGACCTGGCCGGAACCCTCGAGCAACCACTTGTATGTCAGAAGCCCGTCCATCCCCATCGGTCCGCGGGCGTGGAGCTTGCCTGTCGACACGCCGACCTCCGCGCCAAGGCCGTAGCGGTAGCCGTCGGCGAACCTTGTGCTCGCGTTGTGGTATACCGACGCCGAGTCGACCTCGGCCATGAAGCGCTTCGCCGCCGCCCTGGAAGCCGTGACTATCGAATCGGTGTGGCCGGAACCCCAGCGGTTGATGTGTTCGACCGCGCCGTCGACGCCGCCGACCACGCGGACGGCCATCTTGAGGTCAAGGTACTCGACCGACCAATTCCCGTCGGCCTTCGGCGACCTGCGCGGCCCGGCTCCGAGTATGGCCATGCTCTCCTCGTCGAGCTCGAGTTCTACGCCCGCGGCCTCCAAAGCGGAGGCGAGTACGGGAAGCGCTGCTTCGGAAATACCAACATCAACGAGCAGGACCTCGGCAGCGTTGCAGGTCGCCGGGTATTGCGCCTTGCTGTCGACGACTACCCGCGCCGCCATCGCTATGTCGGCGTCCTTGTCGACGTACACGTGGCACACGCCGTCGGCGTGGCCGAGCACGGGTACCCTGCTCGTGTCCATTATATGCCGCACGAACTCGTTGGATCCGCGGGGTATCACAAGGTCGACGTACCGGTCCTGCGCCAGGAGCTCGGCCACTTCCGCGCGCGTCTCTATGGCACCGAGCCAGTGTCCGGGCAAGCCGGCTTCGACCCCGGCGCGCGAGACTATCTCCGCGAGCGCCCGGTTGGTCCGCTCCGCTTCCCGGCCGCCCTTGACGATAATAGCATTGCCGCTCTTGGCCGCCAGTCCGGCCATCTGCACGAGCGCGTCGGGACGGCTCTCGAAAATGAGGGCTATGAGGCCTATCGGGCACGACACCCGGCGCAACTCGAGCCCGGAGTCGAGCCTGCGCGATTCGAGCACGACTCCCGTCGGATCCGGCAGCCTCGCCAGCGAACCGAGCATCGCGGTAGACTCGGCAAGTTTCTTTTTGCCGTATCCCAGCCTCGCGAGGATGGGGGCCGCAGTTCCGCTTGCGCGCGCCGCCTCGAGGTCGGCCTCGTTGGCCGCGAATATCCGCGCGGAGCCTTCGCCCAAGCGCGCCGCGACAAGTTCGAGGGCCGCGTCTTTCACAGCCCTCGACCTGGACAGCATCGCTTTGGCCGCCCCCGCTCCGGCGGCGGCCAGTTCATCGGTAGTCATGACGAGAAACTAACAGCATTGTGCCCCGTTATTCAACGGGCTACCGACGATGCGCCGACAACGGGCCTCACCGCCACGAACCTTGACGCCTGAGCCGGCCAATCCCGGAGAAGCGCAGCGGCCTTGCCGCTGGAAGTCGCCGCCACGTGAGCCTCGAGGTCGCCGCGCAGGAGTTCCAGGTCGTCCCCGCCGTCGACGGGGCCGGCGAGCACGGACCCCGCGGCCACCCGTCCGGCGAAGAGGCCGTCCTCGTCGAGAACGAATGCAACGCCGCCCGACATGCCGGCGCCGAAGTTGGTTCCGGTCCTGCCGAGTATCGTCACCCTGCCGCCCGTCATGTACTCGCAGGCATGGTCGCCCGCGCCTTCAGCCACGGCGACCGCGCCGGAGTTCCGGACGGCAAAGCGTTCCCCTACCCTGCCGTTCAGGTACAGCTCGCCGGCTGTGGCGCCGAAAAGGCACACGTTGCCGGCGATAACGTTGTCCTGGGCCTCGAAGCGCCTCCGCGCCGGCGGCCGGATGCTAATCGTGCCGCCCGAGAGGCTCTTGCCGACGAAATCGTTCGCCTCGCCTTCGAGTTCGAAGGCGAGGCTCGAGACCAGGAACGCGCCGAAACTCTGTCCGGCCGAACCATTGAACCTCACGCGGGCCTTCGACGGAGCCGCGTCGAGACCCTTCCGCACGAGTTCGCCGCTCAGGGCCGCCCCTATGGAGCGGTCGGAATTCCTGAGGCTCCGCGATGCCTCGAAGGAGCGCCCCTGTGCGAGCGCGGCGCAGACGGCCTCCATGATCTCGGCGTCGGGATCGGGCGCGCGGAACGGAGCCTTCCAGGCGGCGAAGTACGCGCCGAGGCCGGCGGGCGGCGGGACGACAGCAAGGGCGCCCGAGCCGTCGTCTCCCTCGGGTTCTATCAACTTGTAGCGCTTGGCGATCTCCAGCGCGCCGTTTATCCGCGAGAAGTCGATGAGCGCGTCCCGCGGACTCCGCGAGCGACCGTGGTAGTCGAGCAATTCGTGCCGTCCGGCCACCTCGTCCAGGCTTTTCGCGCCGATCGACGCGAGTAGCTCGCGCGTCTCCCCGGCGACCATCCGCAGGAATCTCGCAACGTGCTCGGGCTTGCCCGCGAAGCGCGCGCGCAGATCGGCCTGCTGCGTGGTTATGCCGACGGGGCAGCGTCCCTTGTCGCACTGGCCGCAGGCTATGCATCCGACGGCTATCATCGCCGCGGTGCCGAAGGCGAACTCCCGCGCACCGAGGATCGCGGCGATCACGACGTCCCGCCCCCCGCGAAGCCGGCCGTCGACCTGCAACGACACGCGGTCGGCCAGGCCGTTCATAGCAAGGACCTGCATCGCCTCCGGCAGCGCGAGCTCCCAGGCGTTGCCCGCGTAGTCGAGCGACGACAGCGGCGAGGAACCTGTGCCGCCGTCCCCCGCGGATATTATTACGCAATCGATGCCAGCCTTGGCCGTGCCCGCGGCGACCGCGCCTATGCCCGCCTGCGCGGCGAGTTTTATAGCGATGCGCGCGGTCGGATTGACGCTCCGCAGGTCGTGCACGAGCTGGGCGAGGTCCTCGATCGAGTAGATGTCGTGATGCGGCGGCGGGCTTATTAGTATGAGGCCGGGCGCGGCGTGCCTGAGCTTGGCTATGTACGCGTCCACCTTCTCGCCGGGCAGCTGGCCGCCCTCGCCGGGCTTGGCTCCCTGCGCCGCCTTTATCTGCAATTCCTTCGCCTTCGCGACGTAGCGCGCGTTGACGCCGAATCGGGCCGAGGCTATCTGGCGCGACGCGCTCAGCCTGTCGAGGCCGTCCGGCCCCGGCAGCTCGCGCGCCTCGTCCTCGCCGCCCTCCCCGGAGTTGCTCCACGCGCCAGCCATGTTCGCGCCCGCCGCCAGAGCCTCGTGCGCCTCGGGGCTCAGCGCCCCGCACGACATCGCCGCTACCGAGAGGCGGGACACTATTGACTCCACGCTTTCGACCTGCCCGAGCGGAACCGGGCTGCCGCCGCGGAACTCGAAGAGGTCGCGGAGCGCGAAAGCCGGCCTCGAAGCGGAGGTGATGCCGTCCGAATAGCCGCGGAACGAGCCGTAGTCGTCGTCCCGGACAGCCTTGGTGAGCAAGGCGGCCAGATTCGGCGGCCACGGCTGCCCGGCCTGGACGCCGGCCTCTCCGCCCGCCTCCATCCCGTCGACCCCGCCATTCCCGAACGCCGCCTCGTGCCGCGCCATCAGGTCCGCCTCGATCTCAGGGAGCCCGATGCCGCTGATCCGGCTCTCGGTGCCGGGGAAGAGCTCGTCGACGAGGTTTTTCGACAGGCCCACGGCCTCGTACAGGCCGCCGCCGCGGTACGATCCTATCGTCGAGATGCCCATCTTCGACATTGTCTTGAGCATGCCCTTCTTGACAGCTTCCACGTAATTGCGGCTTCCCTCCGCCGCGCCGAGCGCTTCTTTCCTGCCGCGGGAAGCCCGCGCCGCAAGTGCGGGCATCCGCCCGAATACTCCCCAGGGGTTGACCGCGCTCGCTCCGTACGCCACAAGCAGCGAGGCGTGGTGGATTTCCTTGGCCTCGCCTGTCTCGATGACAAGTCCTGTCATGTGCCGCTTGCCCGCCTCGACAAGGCGACGGTGGGCGGCCGCCACGGCCAGCAGGGCCGGCACCGCCAGATGCCCTTCCGCCATTCCGCGGTCGCTGAGGATGACGAGGCTGTACCCCTCGTCGACCCTGAGCTCGACGGCGGTCCGTATCGCCTCCATCGCGGCCTTGAGCCTCGAACCGGGCGCGGGTTTTGTGGCGTCGCCGCCGGGTTGGATGGCGTACACCGTCGACACGGTGCAGACCCTGAAGTCGGCGCGGTCGAGCGAGCGCAGGCGCTCCATGTCGACGTTCGACAACAGCGGATGAGCCAGGCGCAATTGACCGCAATGGACGGGGCTTTCCTCGAGCAGGTTGTGCTCCCGACCGACGAAACCGGCGAGCGACATTACGACGCCCTCGCGGATCGAGTCGATAGGCGGATTGGTCACCTGCGCGAACAGCTGCTTGAAGTAGCAGAACACGTGGCGCGGGCGCGACGAAAGGACGGCCGGGGTCTTCCTCGTGCCCATCGCCGTCACGGCCTCCTTCCCGAAAGCCACCATCGGGTCGAGGACACGGAGGGCGGATTCGTCGAAGCCGAAGTACGCGTCGAGCCCCGCGGAAACCGGGGGAACATCCGCCGGCGCTGACATTTCGGCGGCTGGAACTTCGGCGGAACACAGCCCGGGCACGTCGACCGCGTTGCCGGCGAGCCACTCGCCGTAGGGGCGGCCCGCGCATACGGCGGACTTGACCTCGTCGTCCCGGACGAGCCTCGCGGCCCCCAGGTCGAGGAGTAGCATCTTGCCGGGTTCGAGCTTGCCCTTCTCGACCACGGCGGATCCGTCGAGCTCGAGGGCGCCCGCTTCGCTGGCCCCGACGAAGCGGCCGTCGGCGGTAAGCGCGTAGCGGAACGGCCTGAGGCCGTTGCGGTCGGAGGCGGCGCCTATAGTCGTCCCGTCGGTGAACACCATCGCCGCCGGCCCGTCCCAGGCTTCCATCACCGCCGAGTGGTACTCGTAGAAGTCCCGCTTCGCCGAAGGTCCCAGGCCAGCTGCTGGTTCCGGCACCATCATCATGAAGGCGTGCTCGGGCCGCCTGCCCGCCTGGACGAGCAGCTCGAAGACGTTGTCGAACATCGCGCTGTCCGAGCCTTCTTCCTGGATTACGGGGAACAGCCTCGAGATATCCGCGCCGAAGAGGGGCGAGGCCAGCGTCGACTGGCGCGCTCGCATGGCGTTGACGTTCTTGCGAAGCGTGTTGATTTCGCCGTTGTGCGAAATCATCCGGAACGGTTGCGCGAGCGGCCAGGACGGGACTGTGTTGGTGCTGTACCGTTGGTGCACGACCGAGAAAGGGCTCGTGAAGTCGGCACGCCCGAGGTCGGGGTAGAACGACTCGAATTGCGCCGCGACGAACATGCCCTTGTAGACTATGGTGCGCGATGAGAGCGACGGCACCGAAAACTCGTCGAGGGCGAAACCAGCGGCCTTGGCTTCCCTCTCGAGGTTCTTGCGTAGCGAATATAGCCGTCGCTCGAAATCCGCACCGCGGTCCGGGCCCGTCAGTTCCGGCGGCCTTGAGAACGCGGCCTGTACGATATGAGGCATGCTCGCGCGCGCCCTGTCGCCGAGCACCTGCGGGACGACGGGTACCTCGCGCCATCCGAGCAGCGTCATGCCTTCGCGCGCGGCGATGTACTCCACCAGGCTCGTCGAAGTTTTCCCGGCGCTTACCCCGCGCGGGAGGAAGAACATTCCTATCGCGTACGGCAGGCCATCGGCCATGCTTGTCTCCGGCTCCGGGTCGGAGGGAGGCAGGACCGCGCCGAGTTCCCTGCGGAAGAACGCGTCCGGGATACGGCACAACAGCCCCGCGCCGTCGCCCGTCCTGCCGTCGCCGCTCACCGCGCCGCGGTGTTCCAGGTTGCGCAGTATAGACAATCCGTCAAGGATTACCTTGTGCTCCGGCAGGCCGTCGAGCCTGGCGACCAGGCCGATACCGCAGGCGTCCCGTTCGTGCGACCTTTCATGGAGACCGACAACTCTGTTCATGCATTGCTCCGCTTTGTACCAAGTTACGCGGTTTTCCCATGAACAGGCACGCTTGATCAAGTGGTTACTATAGGCAGATACGCATATTTATACATATTTACTGCATAAAAATGCATAGTCGTTACAATATTCAAAGAATTCCTTCATCGACAATCCAACTTTTATATAGTTCCTCGAACCTTGTGGCCGGACATTTCGGGGTACCTTTGATGGTATAGCCAGTAGTTTAGATGTGCTCCCTATGGTGCTGATGCGAGGACAGCAACAATCTTCGAGGAACTAGTCGTCTTTTGCCCGCCGAGAACGCTTATCCCCAGCCTGAAATATGCCGATCATCTGGATACGGGTCGTCCGGCCTTGGCTGCGGGACGATCACCTTTTCGCGGGAGGGGGTCTCGTGGGCATGGCCCAGAAAACAGGGTTCGCAATTTCCGATAGCGACAAGAAGCTGATCCGCGACCATGCGTATACGATACGCGAAGCGCTTTTCGGATGCCTCACCGATACCCAGGTCGAATGCTCGGTGGCATTCGCCCGTCTCCTGAACCGTTCGGGCGTCACAAACGAAAACTACCGCCTGTTCCTCAGGATGCTCATCACCAACAATCCCTGGGTCGTCGAGGAACTGCTCCACGACAGGGATCCGCGCCTGGTGTTCTCCACAATACGGCCGGACACCGAACTTATCGAGGGCTCCTTCGAACTCCTCATGTCGAGGCACCCCGATGAACTCCATCCGGCGGTGCTGGAATCCATCCTGGGGATAATACAGAACGCGTACTTCGATCCCGATGACGGCTACAAGATCCACGCGATAGGCATCATGGACATCAACGTGCTCGGCAAATTCCTCATTAAGGACAAAGACCAGGAAAATGCCCAGAACAAGCTTATCCTGGAGATACTCGATCGTCTTACAGGCATGGGGCGCTATTATGGCGAACCCGAGAAGAACATCATCGCGAAACACGCGTTCAGCGTCCGTTTCGCGTATTTCGACAGCACGCGCGAACTGAACGACGCGATCCCCGAACCCCTGCTCGTGAAACTCCCAAACCGCTCCGATGTCGCGCCTGAAACCGACTTCGCCGGCTTGGTCGAGGAACGCAGGAAGCGAAAGCGCCGGCCGGGCGTCAAGACCTCCCGGTAGCAACAAGCCGCGAGTCAAAGTATACTACGGCACGGATACAGCGGGCTCTGCGAAGATTGCCAGGAAGGGTCTAGTACATATGGGGAAAAATCACGACAGCAATGATTCCAACGCCTTGCAAGGCGTCGCTCTCGTGGAACGCGCGACGGAACTAGCGGGCAAGTGGCCCGGGCGGCTTTTGAACAGGCAAGGAAAACCAGGCGGACTCATAGAATTGCCTCCCGGCATCAGGCCGATCATCATCGGGGACTTGCACGCCAACCTCAAGCACCTGATCGCGATAGTCGATCATGACGGCAACCGCGCCGACCTTGACGCGGGCAAGGCGGCGTTGCTGTTCATCGGGGATTCCGTGCACGACGACCGTGTAGGTCATATGAAGGAAACCGATGGATCGATAGATATCCTCGACTATATCCTGCGCCTGATCGTGGATTATCCCAAGGCCGTATACTACATCCGGGGGAACCACGACACGTTCGACCACAGGCTCCGCAAGAGCGGAATCGCCCAAGGCTTGATATTCCGCGACGCTATGACCGCGAGGCACGGAGAAGAGTACTCGGTGGCGGTCGGAAAATTCTTCGAGTCGCTCCCGATGTTCATCATCGGCAAGGGCTTCGTTATGACCCATGCCGGTCCGCCCCGGGGGGGCCTCGTGCGGGAAGAACTGATCAATATCGGCGAATATCCAGAAAAGTACCATCAACTGATGTGGAACAGGGTGAACGAGTACCACGGCAACCCAAGCCCCAAGGAATACGGGGAAGGCGACGTGAGGCTGGTGATGGACCTTCTCGACGTTCCGAAAGGAACGCAATTCATAGTCGGCCACAATCCCCTGTGGAATGACGGGAACAAGACGGGCGTCTGGATGGACGTCATCGGTATCAAGGGCCATCATATACTCTATTCCGGCTCGGGCAGCAAAGCGCCATACTTCACCGTCGATGGCGACAAACTGGTTGTAAAATTGGCCGTTGAACTACAGGAGGAGGCATATAACTATGGATGACAGGGAAAAGCTCGTCGCTACTATCGCCGACGAGAATATCGTCCGCAGTTTTTACCTTGACCGGTCCACGGAGGCTGCGCTCCAACGCATGGACGCACTGAGCATGAAGATGGTGGCAGGCCATGCGGATATCCCATTCAACGCCGCGGTCAAAGGCTACATCGGCGCGGTGGACAGCGATGGCGACGCATGGATACTCAAACCGACACTCTCCCGCAAGGAAACCCTGTACCATCGCATATGCACGCTCGCGTTCCTCCTGGACCACGCGATGGGGACAATGTCCGCGCCGACCTCGGTATTCAAGATCGACGGGAAGGACTACCGGGCGGTCAAGGTCGTCGCCAATTCCATCCAGATCTCCTCCTATGATTACCTCGACCATCCTTTCATCGATTGGTTGCGGAAAGACTTGATAAACCGCTGGCTGTACTTCGACGAGGACCGGAATCCGAACAACTACCTCGTGATCAGGAACAAGAATGAAACACCGCTTGTTGTCGCCATCGACTTCGACAAGGCGGATTTCGAGTCGCAGGATATGAAAATCACCGGCACCGACGACAAATTCGGCTGGATACGCACGGAAAAAACCAGGTTCCTGACATTGTTGCGACCCGAGAACTTCCTCGGAGTACCTATCGAGACCTTCGATTCGAGGCTGCGCTCGATGACCGGGCTTCCATTGGATTCAATCAAACGTTTGGCTCATCGTCTCGTCGACGGGTATTGCGATGACCCCGAGACCCTTTCATCCAGCCTGACCGCCAATATTGACAAACGCAGGAAATATATAGACGCTTATTTCAGAAAAATGTTCCAACTCGAAAGTCAAACCAAGAATGTGTCGAATTCTGACGATTATTCGATGTTCGGAGCCAGTTTCATCTCTAAATATGGAAACAACAAGTAATTTGAACAATTTCAAGAGAGCAATTGGGGCTTGACACGGGTTCGTCTTGCTCTATGATTTCTCATAGAATAGACTATAGTTACATAGTAGGATTTTTACATTCACCGAGGAGGTTATGATGGACAAGCAGACCGAAAAAATGATCGAACGGACATGGTCCAAAGAAACGATCATGCAGGTCGAGCTCGGGATTATCCAAAACATGCTCGCGTCACGGACAGAAGAAGCCGTTGAGGGAGCCATCAGTTTTGCGCGTTTCCTGAGCCTCTCGGGGCTGAACAACGACAACTATCCGTTGTTCCTGAAGTTGCTGGAGGTTGAGAACCATTGGGTGATCGACACCATGGTAGAACTCAAGGATCCGTTCCTGGTCGTAAGCCCGATCCAGCCGAACTCATACCTGTCATTCACCGCGTTCAAGCTCCTGACGAACTGGCACCCCGGCGGTATCTACCCCGTCACGCTTTCAGTCGTCCTTGGAGTCCTGCAAGCAGCGTTCGCCTCCCCCAAAGATGGATACAAGATCTACGCTGTATCGATCAACGATGTGAACAACCTCGGCAAGCACCTGAACAAGGAAACCGGCCAGGATGACCCCAACAATCGTTGCATCCTGGATATCCTCGACAGGATCGGCTCGCAGGCCGGTACCTCGACCGACCCGGACAAGGAGCAGATGGCACGGCAGGCTAACAGCATCCGTACCTTCTATTTCGACAAGCGGAAGAAGATGGAAGACATCATCCCGCAGGTACTCCTTGTAAAATCAGACTACGTGGCGAAAGAAACCGCGCCGCGCCAGCTCTTTGTCGCCTGAAGAGGAGGATTAGAATATGAAGGAACTGTTCGAAAAGAAACAGGACTGGACCAACGAAGAGATAATGGGAATTGAATATAGCATGCTCAAAGGCGTAATCGGATGCCGAACGGTCGAAGCCGTTGAATCCGCGATGACCTATGCAAGCTATCTGAATTTCACGGGAATCACCAGCGGGAACTACCCGGTATTCCTGAATATCCTCACAGTCCGCAACCACCACGTGATCGACGCCCTCCTCGGGACGCGCGACCCCTTCCTCTTCATGAGCTCCATCCAGCCCAACCACTTCATCGTGGCAACCTGCTTCAGCATCCTCACGAAGTACCGGAAGGGTGAGATATACCCGAAGACGCTCGGCATCATACTCGGCGTGTTCCAGGCGTCGTACAACTCCCCGCTTGACGGCTATAAAATCTATCCGCCGTCCGTAGCCGATGTAAACGCCCTCGGAAAGCACTTGAACGAGGAAAAGGGACAGGATGACCTGCTCAACCGCAGTATCCTTGACATCCTCGACAAGCTGTCTTCGCTGGAAGGCCAGAATATCGACGAGGACATGGAAGACTTGGCGGTCCACGCCCACAACATCCGGAACAATTTCTTCGACAGCACCAAACGGCTTGTCGACGTAATACCGGAAGTCCTCCTCCGGACGGAACCCAACCTCGATATCGATGTCCAGCCACGCAAACGAGTGCCGCTCTCAGAAGCGGAAAAAGGCGCGGCCGCCGAAACTGCAGCCAAGAAGACGGCCGGCACGGCTCAAGCACCGCAGGCGTAAGCGGACTGACAGCATGACTTCGATCGATGGCTCCGTCCCGCGGCAGGTTCGCGGGGCGGGCCTCGGTCAGTAGGAGGATTCAAATGCCTGAAGCCACTAAATGGCCTCAGTGGTCCGATGCCGAGATCGACGCCCTGATGCTCAGATACATCAATGACATCGTGGGATGTTCAGATGGATACAGCGTCTTCGCAGCGGTCGCGCTTTCGCACTACCTGGTTCGCAAGGTCGGTCTGACTCCCGACAATTACGCGGTTTTTTTCCGGCTCCTCGAATCCGGGAACCAATACGTTATCGACGCGCTCGCCGGCGAAGGCGATCCTGCAAAGTTCTTCGGCACTATACAGCCCAATACCTTCATGCTCAGGGAGTGCTTCCGCATGCTGACCAAGTGGAAGTCAGGGGAGGTGTACCCGAAGGCGCTGTTGATCATCTACGGCCTGCTTACCGTCTGCTACAAGGACCCGGAGGAAGGCTATCGCCTCTACCCTCTCACGGTCAACGATATAAACAACCTAGGCAAGCATCTGGACAAGGGACAGGACCAGATGTACCCGCTCAACAGGATCGTGCTGACAGTGCTTGATGAAATTTCCAGTCTTATCGAGCCCCAGCATCCGATGCCGTCGCGGGAAGTCCAGGATGTGGCGTTGCAGGGAAACAACATCCGGGGCAAGTTCCTGGACATGACGAAGAAGTTGAACGAGGCAATACCAGATATCCTCTTGGTGCGCGGCGATTACAAGGCGAGCATCGTCAAGCCTGACATGCCCAAGATAGAAGTGTAGGAAT
>CAZKJA010000021.1:19069-19775 GCA_964552925.1 uncultured Treponemataceae bacterium | reverse complement strand
CCCGCCAGCGGAAGAAGCCCCCCCTGTCGACGAGTTCGTCGGCTTAAGCCGGGGGCGGGGGGGGTTCATAATGCGGCGGGCTCCCTTTTTCGCGGCGGTCCACCGGGGGCCCGCTGCCGAACCCGCCCGAGCCGATTCCGCCTCGTACGTGGACAGCCTCCTACGGTTCAACGACAGGGATGTGCCGCTTTTCAGCCTGGACGACCTCCTCCGCAACATCTTCCGCATCACCGAGGCGAGCCAACTCCGCGCCGGGCTCGTAGCCAGGGTCGATGCCTTCGGACCGGCCGCCGCCGAGGCGTTCAGGGCGGCCGCTCGCGATCGTCTTCCCGGCGCCGATACCGAGTACATAGCCTTCGGCATCGGCGGAGACGGCGCCATACGGAATCTACCCTGGCGGGAACTTCGGCCCGTTCCGTCGAGCCTCAGGCGCTTTCTGTGGACCAGGGGTATAGTCGCCTGCCGCTTCGGCGGACACGGCCTCATCGAGTATCTCATCGATCCGGCGGACATCTGCCTGCCGGTCCTCGAAGGCCAGGGGGCGACGGCATGATACGGGTACTTCTCGTCGACGATTCCGCCCTGATGCGCAACGTCCTCCGCGAGCTGATAGAGGCCAGCGGCGACATTTCCGTGGCGGGCGAGGCTTCGAACGGGTTGTCCGGCTGCGAGAGGATAGAGATGAGAAAAGTTGCAGCACGATTAC
>CAZKJA010000021.1:4581-19059 GCA_964552925.1 uncultured Treponemataceae bacterium | reverse complement strand
GAACGGGCTCTCCGGCTGCGGGAAGAATCAGGTCCGCCATCCCGACCTTGTCGTCATGGACATAGACATGCCGGTGATGGACGGGGTTGCCGCAACCGCCCGCATCATGCGTGAACTCCCCGTGCCCATCCTGGTGTTCTCCGCGTCGGCTGAGTCGCCCTCGGGTTTCGCTGCGCTCGCGGCCGGCGCCAAGGACGTGCTCCTGAAGCCGGACATCGACACGCTGAACGACGATGCCTTCCGCGCCGCTTTCTACGAGCGGGTCAGGGCCTTGGTAAGGAACGTCAGGCGTCCGGGACCGGCTGGAATTCACGTTTCGGGTTCCGCGGCCCCCGCGTCGGCTGCCGCCGGGAAGGTGCGGGCCATCGTAATCGGCGCATCCACGGGAGGGCCCGTCGCCGTGCGCAGCCTTTTGTCCGCCCTGCCTGCCGAATTTCCCGTCGGCGTGGCCTTGGTCCAGCATCTGGAAAACGGCTTCGACTCAGGCTACGTCAATTGGCTCGGCGAATCCTGTCTCCTGCGCGTGCGGCTCGCCGGCGAAGGCATCCTGGCCTTCGAGCCAGGCACCGTCACCGTGGCGCCGGTGAACCGGCACCTTGTCGTCCGTAGCGGCATGCTCGCTCTCGATGACGGGCCCAAGGTCGGCAACCAGAAACCCGCGGTCGACGTGCTGTTCAGGACGGCCGCCGCCTGGTACGGCAACGGCCTCCTGGGCGTCCTCTTGACGGGTATGGGCCGCGATGGCGCGGAAGGATGCAAGGCGATCGTCGCCGCTGGCGGCCGGACCCTTGTGCAGGACCAGGCGACGAGCGCCATCTTCGGCATGCCAAAGGCCGCCATAGAGTTGGGGGCGGCCACCGAGATCCTGCCTTTGCAGGCTTTCGCGCCCAGGCTGGCCGCCTTGGTCTCAAGCGGTGCCAAACCGTGACGGCGGAAGCTCCCGTGGATCGCTCCTTCGACGCAGCGCTCGAATACATCCGGCGATGGACGGGAATAAGCCTCCCGGAAACAAAATATCGTCCTCTCAGGGAGTACCTCGCGGAATTTCCCGAAGGCACGGAATTCAGCGACATAGCGGGGGAACTCGAGCGGGGGGCCCGGGAGCGCGAACGCTTCCTCAATATAGTCACGATCAACGAAACGTATTTTTTCAGGGAGCAACGCCAGTTTTCGCTGTTGCGGTCGACGATACTTCCACGCCTGGCGGAAAGGGGCGAGCCTATCGCCATCTGGAGCGCGGCTTGCGCGACGGGAGAGGAAGCGGTCTCCCTGGCAACCCTCGGGCGCTCCTTCGCCGGACCGGACGCTCTTGTGGTATACGCCGGCGACATCAGCCCCCAGGCGCTCGCCCGCTGCGCCGAGGGCCGTTACGGCCCCAATTCGTTCAGGGACGACGGCAAGGACTTCATCGGGCTCCTTGACCGTTTCGTTGTCCGCGAGGGCAAGGAAGTCGTCGTCGGTGACGAACTAAGGCGGCAGCTGCGTTACGGCGCGCTCAACCTTGCCGACCGCTCGTATCCGGGCATACCCGATGGCCTGCACCTTGTGTTCCTTCGCAACGCGCTTATATACATGCCTATGGAAACCCGCCTGGCCGTCGTCGCGCGAGTCGCGGCCAAGCTCGTCGACGACGGCTTCCTGTTCTTCTCGTCGAGCGAGATACCGCACCTTTCGCACCCGGACCTGGCGCTCGAAGAACACGGCGGCGTCTATTATTTCAGGAAGAAGAGCCTCGATGAGAAGCGCCAGGGTTCGACGGTTTCCCGCATCACAGTCCAGCCGCGCGTTGAAAACGCCCCCAGGGCGGAAGCCGAGCCTGCCGCGTGGGGAACTCGGACCGGCCACGGGCAGAAGATAGCGGTTTCCCCGGTCCGCGTCTCATTGTACGCGACCCAGCGGCTCAACAATCCCCTGTTCGAGGAACCGCAGATTCCGGAGTTCAACGCGGCCGTCGAGTACCTTCGGATCGTATACGAGCTTGGAACGGGAAGCGACGCGAGCGCGTCGCTGCGCGCGGCAGAAGCCCGTTGGGGCGTCAACGCGCTTTCGAGGTACCTGGCGGGCGTTTCGGCCAAGGCTGGATCGGCCCGGGCCGTATCGGCATTCCGGGAGTCGTTGAGCCTCGAACCCGGGTTCTGGCCCTCGCGCCTCAAGCTCGCCCTGGGCCTGCGCGGCGACGGACCCGCCGAGGCCCGGCTCGAGTTCAAGCGCTGCGCCGATGATATAGACGCGTACCTGGCCGCCGGCCGCTACGAGTACCAATTCATACTCGAAGGGTTCAACGCAAAATACTTCCTCGACCTGTGCAAGGGCTGGTCAAGGAAACTGGGATCCGAAGGAGCAGTCAATGGCCCTCGATAGGAACGCGTTCATCGCCAATTATCTCGACGAGGTCGCCGAACAGCTCGCGTCGATCGACGCTTCGATACTCGCCCTCAAGGACGACCCCGGACGCGACGACGCGCTTGCATCGCTTTTGCGGGCGTTGCATACGATCAAGGGTTCCAGCCGCATGCTCAAGTTCAAGTCGATGGAGGCCTTGGCCCACGGCCTCGAGAACGTGTTCAAGGGCATCAAGGAAGGCCGTTTCGACATCACGCGCGACATAGTACGCCTTGTGCTGCTCAGCGGGGACGCGATGCGCCGCGGCGCCGCCTCGATAGCGGCAGTACAGGCCGACGACGTGGACACGGCCCCGTTCCTCGCCGTGTTCGAGCGCGCGGCCGCCTGCGAACCGTACACGCTGGACACTCTCGCCTCGACGGAGTCCGCAGGCTCTGTCCCCGCCGCGAGCCCGGCGGAGTCCACAGGCTCTGTCCCCACAGTAAGCCCGGCAAGCCCGGCAAGCCCGATCCCCGCGCCTGCGAGCTCTGTCCCTACAGCAAGCCCGGCAGAATCCGCGAGCGCTGTCCCCACAACCGCCGTCCCCGCAGCCCCCGCCCCCGTGAGGCGCCAGTCCGAGAAGCAGCGCGAGACCATCCGTATCGACCTCGGCCGCATCGACGGCATAGTGCGTATCCTCAACAACCTGATAATCAAGCAGTTCCAGTTCCGCAAGGAAAAGGATATCGTTTCCAGGCTGGAAGGCGCGCTCGGCACGGCGGTCGCCGACAAGGGGGGACGCGGCGAATCGGTTACCGAGGCCCTCCGCCTGGCCCGGCAGTTGCGCAAGAAACTCGAAGAGGACCTGGAACTCATGGAGCGCAACACATTCGAGTTGCAGGAGGACATCCTTTCGCTCCGGATGCTCCCCCTCGAGCTGATAATGGGCAACCTGGGCAAGATGGTCGAGGAGACATCCGCTGTGCTCGGCAAGGACATCCGCCTGAGCATGGACGGAACCGACCTGCACCTCGACAAGTTCATCCTCGAAGGGCTCCACGATCCCATCGTCCATATCGTCAGGAATGCCGTCGATCACGGCATCGAAAAACCTGCCGAGCGGCTAGCCAAGGGCAAGGATCCCGTCGGCAGACTGGCTATCTCGTGCTCCTCGGAGAGCGGCCACATCGTCATCCGCATCAAGGACGACGGCAAGGGGCTCGACTATGCACGCATCCGGACGCGCGCCATCGAGCTGTTTCCGTCGCAGGCGGACGAGATCGCCGACATGAGCGAGAGCGGCCTCAATACCTACCTGTTCATGTCCGGGTTTTCGACCAAGGACCAGATATCCGACCTATCGGGCCGCGGCGTCGGGCTCGACATAGTCAGGCACAACATCGAGAGCATCAAGGGCAAGATCAGCCTGTCGAGCGCGCCCGACCAGGGTACCGAGTTCACGCTGTCCCTGCCGCTGTCGCTCGCGACCGTGGACGGCTTCTTCGTCATGTCCTCCGGCGAGAAGTTCCTGTTCCCCGCGGCTTTCGTGCGCGAGGTGATCACGGTGAAGTCAAGCGAGGTGATGGACCTCCTCAACCGGCGCGGCTTCGTGCTCAGGAACCTTGTGGTGCCTTTGTACCCGCTCTCGGTCATCCTGGGCAAGGGCGACGACGACCCCTTCGATCGGGACAAGATATACGTCGTGGTCGTCGAAGCCTTCGGCGAAACCATGGGCATAATGGTCGATTCCATAGTCCAGTACACCACCCTCATCTACAAGCCGGTGCCGGCGAACCTGTCCGGCCTAAAAGCCTTGCAGGGAATAGTGTTCGACGAGAACTTCGATATAATCACCATCCTCTTCGTGCCGGAACTTATGAACAGGTGCAAGCGGGTCCGCAACATCGATACCCGCAGGCGGTATTCGGCGAGCCGGCGGGAGAACAAGCGCATTCTAGTCGTCGACGACTCGCAGACCACGAGGGAGATAGAGAAGTCGATCCTCGAGATCGAGGATTACCAGGTCTCCACCGCGGTCGACGGCATAGACGGCCTCGACAGGCTCAGGGAGCAACGCTTCCACCTGATAGTCACCGATATCACTATGCCGAGGATGGACGGCCTGACCTTCGTGGAGAACCTGCGCAAGCTGGAAGGCTACGCGCAGACGCCTGTGATAGTGGTCTCGTCGGAAGACGACGAAGGGCGCAGGAACTCGTTCCGGGAAGCCGGCGCGACGTCGTTCATAGTCAAGAGCGAGTTCGAACGGGAAAACCTGCTTGAACGGGTAAAGGCCCTCATAGGGTAAGGCGGGACGGCATGGCTGAACGGACTATACTGATAGTGGACGACAGCGACCTCGTCGCGGGCGTGCTCGGGGAGGCCCTCGGGGCCGAGGGCTACCGCGTTGTCAGGGCCGCCAACGGCGCCGACGGGATACTGGCGGCCTACCGGGAACTGCCCGACCTGATAATCATGGACGTGGAGATGCCCCTGATGCAGGGCTACCAGGCCAGCCGCCTCCTCAAAAGCCGGCGCGGCGTCAAGGATATTCCCATTCTTATGCATACGAGCCTGTCCGAGGACAAGGACAAGTACTGGGCCGTCTCGTGCGGGGCCGACGACTTCATAAACAAGGATTTCGACAACCTCGAGCGGCTCGTCGGGACCGTGGGGCGGCTCTCCGTGCACGCCCCGTACGCGGTCGACGTCATCCGGCAGGACGCGGAGAACATGGACCGCGACCGCGTATTCGAGATCCTCGGCTCCCTCCTCGACGCCCAGCTGTTCCGTTCCACGGTCCTCAACCTCCTGGCCGAGGCCGGTAGGTCGATCGGCTCGGTCGGGGAGACCGCGGAGCGTATCCTCGGGCTTCTGCCTAAGGTGTGCGACCCGCATATAGCCGTCCTCCTGGTCAAGGAGTTCAAGGGAATATCGATATATGTGGCGCCGTCCCCCCTCGTCTTCCGCGCCGAGACTGACGATTTCCTGCGCATCTGCAACGAGGATTTCATCGCGTGCTTCCCGGACGCGGACCTGGGCAACGCTACCCAGCGCTACCTCGGACTCGAAGGCAGGACAAACTTCGAGGAGATACGGCTGGACAAGCGCAGGATCAGCTCATACCACCATTGCCACCTTATCGGTACTGGAGGTGATGTGACCGCCACCCTCCACATCGGCAACCTGACCAACAACTACTTCTCGGACCGGATAGTCGAGAATCTGGGAGTCTTCGCGGACGGAGCCGGCACGATAGTCGAGAACTCCGTCCTGTTCGTGCGCATACGCGAACTCGAATCGAGGATCAGGCACGTGTTCTCGAAATTCGTGCCTGCCGAGGTTATCAACGACCTTCTCACGCGCGGTAGCGACGAGGCTCTGATGGTCGGCGAGAAACGGGACATCGTCGTCCTGTTCTCCGATATCCGCTCGTTCACCGCCATTTCCGAGAACAACAAGCCGGAAGACGTGGTTTCCTTCCTGAACAAGCACTTCAGCGTTATGGTCGAGGTGATAAAGCGGCACGGCGGCTCGATAGACAAGTTCATAGGCGACGCGATATTTGCCATCTTCGGCGCGCCGGTCAGCTACGAGGACAACGCGATGCGCGCGGTCCAGGCCTCGATCGACATGATCCAGGCGATGGATCAGGTGGAGACCGGCTTCCTCAAGCTGCCGGCCTCGGGCTACGCGATAGGCATAGGCGTGCACGAGGGGCCGGCGATCGTAGGCAACATCGGCTCGAGCGACAAGTTCGACTACACGGCAATCGGCGATACCGTGAACATCGCCTCGCGACTCGAGGGGCTGACAAAGCATTACCACCGGCGGATACTCGTGTCCGAGGAAATCGCGGGCAAGACGGGTTCGCGTTTCGACCTGCGGGAGGTCGACCGCGTCAAGGTCAAGGGCAAGCTCAAGGCGACAAGTCTGTTTGCCGTGGAGGATGTCGAGAACCGCCTGCCTCCCGAAGCCAGGGCTCAATTCGACAAAGGCATCAAGCTATACAAGCAAGGCAACTGGGAGACGGCGCTCGACTACTTCAATTCAGTCGTGCAGGCCGGCGTCGAGGATCCGATAAGCGACGCGTTCATCGAACGATGCCAAGCCTTTCTGCAATCCCCGCCCGATTCGTGGGACGGCGCCGTGGCCCTGGACTTCAAATGATTCAGGCGTTCCCGGTTTTTACCGGTGCCGCATCGCGCGGGCCGTTCTCAAGGTAGGCGTACAACTCGTTCAACGGTGCCGGCTTCAGGAAATAGTATCCCTGCATCGATTCGCAGTCGCGGTCTATGAAGTACTGCCACTGCTCGCGCGTCTCTATGCCTTCGGCCACGATGTCAAGGTCCAGGCTGTGCCCGAGGTGTATAATCGCGTTGACGACCTTCTCGTTCTGCGGTTCCGCCAGGTTGACAACGAACGAAATATCGATCTTGAGAGCGTCGACCGGCAACCGTGACAGGTAGGCCAGCGAAGAGTAGCCGGTGCCGAAATCGTCGACCATGAACGAGATGCCGGGGAGTCTCTGCTTTATTTCCAGTATCCTCCCGATCCCGTCCTTGGTATTGCGCATGATCGTCGATTCGGTGAGCTCCAGCTTGAGCCGTGACGGATCAATGCCCGAACCTTTGACTATGCTCTCGAGGTTGTCGACGTAGTTGGGCTGTTCGAACTGCTTGCTCGAAACGTTGACAGCCACATACACCTCTGTGTGCCCCTTCTCGTGGATGCGTTTCGCGTCGTAACAGGCGCGCCTGAGCGCCCAATCGCCGAGCGGGATTATCAGGCCGTGTTCCTCCGCGATGGGGATGAAAACAGACGGGGGGATGGGGTCGTCGTCCGACCGCTTCCAGCGGAGCAATGCTTCCATCCCGATTACCCTGCCATCGGCGGCTACTATAGGCTGGTACACAAGGTAAAACCCGCCGGCGCCAATCGCGACCTTCATTTCCTGCTCGAGGCGCCAACGCTCGGTCGATTTGGAGAAGACCGTGGGGTCGTACAGGGTGTAGCGGTTCTTGCCGCCTTCCTTCGAGCAGTACATCGCGATATCGGCGCATTTTGTCGCTTCTTCTATAGTCCTCCCGTGGTCGGGTATTATGGCGACGCCTATCGACACGCCGACGCTCACTCGCGTGCCGGACTTCGATTCCTTCGACCTCAGGATGTAGGGGTTGGAAACGCTCGAAAGAATACGTTCGGAGACGACGATGCTGTCGCCGGTATCCTTGATTTCGGACAGGACTACTACGAACTCGTCGCCGCCGAAACGATACGCGACGTCCTGTTCCCGCAACGAGACCCGAATCCGCTTCGCGGTCTCGATGAGGAGTTCATCGCCGGCATCGTGGCCCAGGGTATCGTTGACGTGCTTGAATCCGTCGAGGTCGAGGAACAGCACGCTGCCGCGCCATGCTATATTTTCTTCGAGGTTTTGCAGTAGCGCGGCCATGTTGTCGTTGAACAAATCCCGGTTTCCGAGCCCTGTCAGCTTGTCGTGGTAGGCGAGGTGGCGCAGTTTCCGCTCGAGGGTCTTTCTCTGGGTGATATCGCGGATCACGCAGGTAAGGGTCCGCCCCTTCTGGTCTTTCGAATTCCCGAAGGACATTTCCATGGGAGCGACGCCGCGGTGCTTGGTCGTGCCGAGGAACTCGAAGGTACGCTTGAGGCCCACCGCTATGCGGTCCTGGTCGTCTATGTAAAAGTACTTCTTGAATTCCATCTCGTGCTTGTTGAATACCTCGGGCGGGAACAGGACGCTGAACGGTTTCCCGACGACTTCCTCGCGCTCCCACCCGAATGTGTTCTTGACTCCGGAATTTGCGAAGATGATGCTGAACTCGTCGTCAATCCTGAATATCGCCTCGGTTATTGTCTCGGAAAGCGCGACGTAATGCTCCCTGGTTTCCTTGAGCTGCTCGAACAGCGCGTGGTCGAAGGAGAGGTCCCGGATAAGGGCGATTACGGCTATCTGTGTAGGAAGCTGGATCGACGACAGCAGGCAGTCCATCGAGACGATCGTGCCGTCGTGGCGTTGCCCCCTGAACGCAATCACATCGCTCGGTTTGACATGGTGGGGAAGGGCGCCGTATGTCGCAAACTCCGCTAGCTTCTCATGGAAGGCCCCGCGGTATCCCTCGGGAAGCAGGTTGTAGATCGGCGCGCCTATCATGTCTGCGTGTTCGTAGCCGAACGTCGCGAAAAAAGCCTGGTTGGCCTCGAGGATTATGCCCGCTGAAGTCATGATTATCACCGAATCGGACACGCCGTCGAGGAGGATCTCGAGGCTCGAGTCCGCCTCGTCCGCCTCGCCTTCAAGCTTGAGAGCGTAGCCTTGGAGCAGTCGTTCCAGCAATTGCGAGAATATCGATTCGCCGGGATCGGTCGCTTGTCCCGCATGGCTTCCGGTATCGGAGGAAAGATCGTGTGAAGTGCTCGTCGAGACGTTGTCGAACATACTCGACAACGAATCGGTCCTCCCCTCGGTGTGGGAGTTGCCTATCGATGCGAGGAGCTCATGTAAACCCTGACTTTTTTGCATGGGGGGAATTCCTTTTACGCCGTACACGTTACTGCTAGGCCCATTATAGTATAGATTCTATAAAAAAACGAACGCAATGATAAATAGCTATCTGATAGGATATTGTGTTGTTATCCGTTACCTGGATTTGCTCCTTGCGTGATGACTGCCCCAGGTCTACATGTGGAACTGGGTTGCTGGCACGAACACGACGATGGTGAACGCTTCAAAGATCTTATAGCCGAATCCATACTGTGTTTATTCGGGCACAAATTTCACACTGGTTTTCTAAAACCGATTATTAGGGATTGGATTGTCGAATCGCACTTAGGGACTCGATAGTATTGTGTTGTTCCAGTATGAGATATTACAGGTATTTATATTAAATATTACCGATATATTTCACTTGACATTAGCCAAATCGGTGGGACAATGCAAGCGATTCCAAATCAACACTGTGGAGGTTCTCATGCGAAAGTGGTTTGCTCTCATTCTGCTTAGCGTTAGTAGTCTGATTATGACGCTACCAGTCGTAGCCGCTGACAGGGTATTGTCCCTGCCAGCCCCGAAGTCCGAGGTGAGGCTCTTCCCTGAAAAGCCCGACTACGCAAATATGGTAAAAGCACTCAATCCGAAGGACATGTATGCCCCGGTCTATCAAGGGATGTGGGACGACATCCTGACCGTCGATGGTGTGAAGCGCTCCTTCAAGGTTTATATTCCCACCGGCGCCAAACAAGGGCATAGCAACATCGTCCTGGCCGTGCCCTCGGGCGTCGATGCCGTCGCCTTTGTCGAGGCCTCCGGCTGGAAGGCTATCGCCGACAAGTACAACCAATTCCTCTTCATCCTCGAAGGGGTCAACAAGAAGTGGAATATTGCCGACGCGACCTCCGATATCGCCTATATGACCGCGGCCTTCAAGCGAGTCATCGATGTCCGGCCCTATTACAACAACAACCAGTTCAACTTTCGTTGGATAGGCTATGGCGAGGGCGGCAATATCCTCGAGCGATACATCATGTCCAACCCCAAGCTCTGTGCGGCCCTGATCGTCATCGACGGTGGTATCGTCCCCGAGGCTTACATGCAACAGATGGCCAAGACGCCCGCCGCCCATGACAAGCGTCTTATGAACGCGGACATCAAGACCCAGGTCTGGATCATCGATCAGAAAATGACCGCCGGGCTTCAGCAGACCGTCGATTACTGGGTCAAAGCCGACAAGTGCGATCCAGTCGCTTACGTCGATGCCAAGTCCAAGACTACGATCTTTATCCAGTCCGCTTCGAGCCTGGCCAAGGACGAAGAGGAATCCATCGTCGCTGGCCGCGTACAGTTAACGATTCAGAAGACGGACTACCTCGATGGCGTCGCCAACGAGAAGTTCTACACGGACTACATGCTCAAGAACAGCCGCTATGGCCTTGGCTGCCTTCAGGACACCATCGTCCCGAGCTTTGATTTTGCGGAGAAGGGCGTAAGGAAGGTCGAGATCGAAGTCGACGGCTATGTACGCAATTGGTGGGAGTATATACCCGCCTCAGTCAAGAATTCCAAGGAACCAGTGCCCCTCGTCGTCGTCAACCATGGCGCGGGGCAGACGGGCGAGATCATGGCTGCCCATCATAGCGAGTGGTTCAAAGTCGCCGACGCCCGCGGTTTCATCGTCGCCTACACGAGCGCACTGCCGAACACGACCTCCAACGGCGTTCCACGACCGGCTTGGAACAACATGGGCGATCCGGCTCGCAGCGATGATGTGAAGTACTTCAACGAACTCGTGAAGAAGGTCAAGGCTACCTACAACATCGATTCGACCCGGGTGTATATGACCGGCCAGTCCCTGGGTTGCATGGTCAGCCACCTCGTCGCGATGCAATCGCCCCAGACCTTTACCGCCATCGGTGCCACCTCCGGTCCTATCATGGGCATCGACCTGCCGACCTTCAAATGGCCCGCCAACATCAATATGAACGACGTGGATGAGGTGCCATTCTGGCTCATTGTCGGTGAGAATGACATCTGGCCAGGTTCCTTCGCGAAGAGCCCCGTGATGAAAGCCACCGCGGCTTACTGGATCGGCAGGTTGACGAATGGCGAGGTCGATAAACCAATGAGCTATAGAAGTGGCCGATTCCACCACCAGCTCTGGTTCAATGATGCTGGTGTCCCGATGTTCCGCTACTCCATCACCATGGGTCGCGCCCACAATAACATCGCTGATGAATCCTGGATGATCTGGGATGATCACTTTGCCAAATACCGCAGGGTGAATGGGAAAGTCGAGTATATGGTCGATCCATCGGTCATCAGATAGTCGCCTGAGAGCATGGTGCGGCATGGTTATTTGCCAAGGCAACTGACCATGCCGCCACTGCCCATCACAGCCAGGCTTTCCGCAGGGGAATCACGGTTGGCGCACACCATGACGGGCGGATGGTTGACGTCAACGATCCGCTGGACGGTTCGGGGCTCCTGTCACCCGAGTGGCTTTCAGGCATGCTCCAATGGCGAGCCAAGAATCTGCAACCCGATTTCCATGGCGACCCGGGGATGCAACTGACGCGAATGATTTGATCATGGGATGCTCCGTACACGGAGGATGCCATGGCAAAAATATTGATAGGCTACTGGACAAAAACCGGGACTACCGAAAAATACGCGGTAATTCTCGGCCAGGCTCTTTCCGCGGCAGGACATGAAGTCGACTCCACGCCCTTGGCGGAAATCGTCGGGTTGGGTGAATACGATGCCGTGGTGCCCGGCGCTCCCATCAACGACATGCGACCGGTACCCGAATTGACCGCGTTGGATGTGGCTATCGCAACCAGGCTTCCAACAAGCGATTGTAGCTCTCGAATTTGCTCCAAGGGTAGGTATGATCCGCGTCAGGCAGTATCTCGAGCCTCGCGCCGGTAATTGCGTTCTGAATATCGCGGGCCGAGCCGACCATCGAACGCGTTTCCCGGGATCCGGCAGTGACGAGGACGGGGCAGTCGACAGCATCGAGGCCCTGTGGCAGGAAGAGTCTTGACGCAAACGCGGCGATGGGTCTGTCGAGGTTCTCCGTCGTCATGGCTCGTATATCAGCCAGGTACTGTTCAGTCATATCGGCATCGGGGAACTTGAACATGTTTGCCTGCATGCGCGCGAGCCAGTCGCTTCTGAGCATCCATAGGCTGAGCTCGTTGAGCGCGTGGCTGTTCATCAGCGCTACAAGTGGTGATGGACGGACGAGTGCGCTGGATATCACCGCGCTCGACGCGCATGCTGGATGCCGCGCCAGAATTTCGAGTACTACCTTCGCGCCAAGTGAATGCCCGACGAGATGGGCCCGACCCCCGGGACAATGTTCAGATATAAGTGCGGCCACTTCGTCGGCGACCGATTCGATGCCGAGGAATGGCGTGCTTCGATCCAGTCCATGGTCGGGAAGATCGACGGCCATGCTCCTCAATGATCCTTGAATATCCATCTGTTTTTTCCATACCCATCCGGCCATCCCCGCTCCGTGCACGAATACAACGCCCGGAGCGTCTTTGGGTCCCGATTCATGGCTGATCTTCATGGTTTTCTCCTTTGGCCAGCGGTACGCCTGGGCCGGGAATGAGTATTTCGGCGGCCAGTCTTCCGTAGTGCTCCCGTTCCGCGGGGTCATCGATCCTCATGTCCATTGCGCCTGGCACCAACTCCGGATACAAAAGACCTCCCGCGAACAGGGATAGCCTCATAGCCGCGTCCCGCTTGTCGATACTCCGGTTGATTCTACGCATTACCTTGAGCATCTGCTCGAGGCCTTCTCCGAGCGCGTAGTCCCGGTACTCCGGTGGCGTGCCTTCGCGCGAACTGTGGCTCGCGAAAAACACGAGGGCGGCACCGTGGGCATGGACTGTTTCTGAAAAGAAGTGCGCGAAGGTTCTCAATCTCATCGCCGGGTCGACTGCTTCATCCTCGAGCGGGTTGAAGGCGCTTTGTAACTCGGACGTCACGAACCGGTATGCTTCGGCGATTGCCTTGGTCTTGCTCCCGAAATGATAATTGACGGTTCCTATACCTATGCCTGCCCGCTTTGCGATCGCCCGTATCGTCAGGTTCTCGAAACCGCTCTCGCCGACAATCTCCAAAGTCGCTTCCAGAATGGCTTTTCTTGTCGCGTCTGTCATGAAGCCTCCCGGCAATACTGAACAGTGTTCAGTATTGCCGATTTCCATCCATGTGTCAAGGCTCCCTGCGTGGAGCATGGGCGTCATTTGGCCCGGTCCGCGACGATCACCGAAACCAAGCTGGAAGTAAAACCCTGGCGTACGGAATCATGTCCCATACAGCCCCTCTGGGATGGTTCAAGGCGCTCGGGGTGGATGGATCGGAAGACCCGGCTGCAACCAGTCGGCGTTCGGGTGTCTTGTCTGCCAAAACCAATACAGCATAGAGTCAGGGGTTATGACCAAGTCTGCGGAATCTCGTGGGGAACCGGCGTTGTACGCCTCGGTTCTCATTTTTTCCTTCGTGAATCTATTCGTAAAAATCGCAGGAAGCCACTTTTCGGGGTTTTTCGTTTCGGGTATCCGTTTCGCGATCGGCGCCGTTCTGGCGTTCATCGTCGTGTTCACGCGGAAAAGCTGGCCGGATAAAGCCCAGCTGCCCGACATCATCCTCCGGGGACTATTCGGCGCCCTCGCGATGATCGCCACCTACGTAGCGATAGCCCTGACGGGACCAGGCAGGGCGACCCTCCTCTCGAACACGTACCCCCTGTTTGTCGCCCTGTTCGGGGTTCTGCTGTTCAAGGAGCGAGCGTCGTGGCGTCTGGCAGGAAGCCTGGCGCTCAGCATGGCGGGAGCCGTCCTGGTCATGCGCGACGGCAGCAGCGTCAATCCGCTCGGCGATGTCGTCGCGCTCGCGGGCGCGGTATTCGCCGGCATTTCAGTGAATTATCTCAGGAGGGCGTCGAGCCGGGGCGTGGACCCTTTCGTCATTTACCTGTCGCCCTGCCTGTTCGGGCTACCCGTGCTCGCTTTCGCGTCGTTCCCGGGAACCGCGCCGAGCGCCGCCGCCGTCGTATTCCTGCTCGCGGTCGGGATCGGGGCATTCCTGGCGCAAGCGCTGATGACGTACGGGTACAGGACAGTCAGCGCCTCGCGGGGCAGCGTCTTCTTTTTCGCGGAGACGGGAATCACCGTCCTCCTCGGCGCGTTGTTCGCCGGCGAAACGGTGACGCCGCGCTTCGGGTTGGGGCTGTCTCTGATTTTCGCGGGCGTCTGGATGAACCGGGGGGAGACAGTACAAAAGAAGTACGCGGGGTAAGGCCCGGCGGGATATATAAAAAGGGGCGTCTAGGATAAAACCTGGATATCCCTCCACCCACACTATCTTGGGGATTTTCATGCACACTATGCATTGCTTAGGTTTTCCTATCCGAGGATCCCCATTACATCGAGTGCCTTCGAATCATATTGCTTGACTTGACACTCAGGCTTGCATGATCCATCCATTTGTACTGGAGTTTTAAACATTAGTCCTGCTCCTGCGAAATACATTTGCGGGAAAGCTGGACTGACTGCGATTTCATCGAGCGCGTACCCAAGAAATTGAATTACTTCATGCGCCGCGCAACTCATGCTGAAACAAAA
>CAZKJA010000021.1:1404-4571 GCA_964552925.1 uncultured Treponemataceae bacterium | reverse complement strand
TTCTCGCGCGTCGTACTCCTTCTTTAGTTCAGGCACCCCGTTGATATACTGTGGGTTATCTATTAACCCGTCGCGTTCGAGGCCGACTTTGCTGTATTCGTATCCGCTAATATTACTCTCGATCTGGTGGGTCATTCGGTTTCTCCTCTGAATTCTCGACAAACCCATGGGAGAGTGGATCGGCCTGCCATTTCAAGCCTCACCAATTTACTGAAAAGACTTTAAACTATAAAAAGCGACACGGTTATTATCCAGAATCGTTACATGATGATCCTAATAAATGTAACGCGGGAGAATCTTCTGTTAAGAACGGGGGAAGAGGCTATATGCCTTTTCTCCCGTTATGCAAAAAACCAGACTGGCTATTCTACCCAGTAATCCACGATCCAGTACTGGCGGCCGTCCCGCTCGTCCGAGAACGGGTACACGAAAAGCCCGGAGCTGTAATTATAGGCCGCGTTGCTGTAGTACGTCGTCGGGAGGTAGCCCACCGTGCCGCCGAAGGTCGTGCCCGTGCTGGTGCTGATGGTGCCCGTGTATCCCACGGAGAAACCCAGGTTGGCCAGGACGGAAGCCCCGCCCGCGCCTCCGCCGACCGAAGCTTCCACCTCTACGCCGACCGCGGTGGTCACCTCGAACCCGGACTCTACGGCGATCTCCAGATTCTGGACCCCTGAAGCCTGGTTGTCGTTCCCCTGGACCACGGGAAGCGCGCTTGTCGACTTGTAGCCGCCGTATTCGCCCCTTAGAGTCTGCATGTCGCTTTTGCTGGGGTAGCTGGCGGGATTCCCGTACGTATGGGCCAGGACCGTGGAGTCGATGTCATTCACCTTCCCGTTGTTCTCGTTGAAGAAGCTCCGGGTCACGGAGTACATCTTGTAGTCCCGGGGAATCTCGAGGGTCAGGGTACTTCCCACGTCGACGGAGTCCGGAGACTCCAGAACTTCGTAGGAATAGACGTCTATGGGAATGCAAGTGAAGATGACCTTGTCTTCCCCTCCGACGGCGGTATAGGAGACGGACTTGGAGATCGTGCTGCTCCAGGAAATCTCCTGGTTGAGGTAGGCCTTGGTCGTCAGCTCCGACTCGAACTGGGCCAGCTTGATCCCGAAAACCCCGCCCTCCTGCTCGAACTTCACCGTGGCGCCAACGGAAGCGCCCAAGGTGAGCCCGTTGGAGGTCGAGCTGCTCGTGACGGTCCCGTAGGAGGTCTCCCAGTTCGTGTAGCTTCCGGCGTAGGCGGCGTCCGCGTCCGCAACCGCCGACCAGTAGGGTGGGGAAGCCAGGACCGCCACGACCGCCGGGTCCGTGAACTTGAGCTCGTGCCCCGTGTACTTCACTCGGGCGGAGTCCTTGTCCACATTGCCAATGGCCAGGGTCCGTTTGGAGCCGAACAGAGCGTTGAACGAATTGAAAACGATGTTTTCAATGATGGTTGTGTCGGTGTAGACCGCGCAGGACGTGACGTAGTCGTACGGGTAGGCCTTCGCGACCAGACTTCCCGTGGTATTTAAGCCAACCGTCACGGTCTTCGCGTACGCGACGGAGGAAACCGAATAATTATACAGCAGCACAAGGTCCTGTTTCCCGTCCCCGTCCATGTCTCCGACCCCGACCTGGTCCAGACTTCCAACCGTCCCCCCCGTGAAGAAGGGCGAGACAGAATAGGTCGTCGCGCCTCCGCCCAGCGGGTCCATGATGACGCTGCCCGCGGCATACAGGTCCATGTTCCCGTCTCCGTCCAGGTCCACGGCGCAAGGGTCGCTGCGGTAGCCGGTGAACGATAGGCGGGTGACGCCCGTGATGGTCGATTCAAGGCTTAGGTTTCCCGTATTCACGGTCGTCTCGTATGCGTAGATCGTAGTGGACGAGCTGGCGCCGTTGGTGACGGCGAGTTCGTCCACGGAATCCCCGTCGAAATCCCCGATGCAGGCTTCGAGCAGCCCCATGGATGCGTAGGTGACCATCTCGGGGTTGGACAGGGGCTTGTCCAGGTCGGAATCATAGTAGCCGAAACCTTTTCCCTGGACGCAGACGACAAACTCGTCTTCTCCGTCCCCGTCCGTGTCCCCCGCGGCCAGGGAGCTCACGTAGGCGGAGTACGTGTTGCGCTCCTGTACGGTCAGGTCGCCCGCCCCATTGTCGGTCTCCACGACATATACCGTGTCGTAGTCGGCCAACAGGAGTTCGTCCGTTCCATCCCCGTCCACGTCTGCCGGACAGAGATGGAGATACCGGCAAAGGTTATCCATATTGAAATTGTATGAGCCCTCATCGGCGATTTCGTCGCTGGGGGCGATGTCCGTCACATTCAGGGCCGAGGAGTACCTGCCCGTCCCGTAGTCGTACACCCGCAGGTAGAAGCTCCCGGACACGACGTAGAAGATAACGAACTCGTCCAGACCGTCTCCGTCCAAGTCTGCGGCACAGGCCACCTTGTTGGCCCACTTCTCCCAGGACTGGTCGTCAGTGATGAAGTTGTTCTCGGAATAGTCGGCGGTAAGCCCGAAGACGCTGTTGTAGTACGTGGGGTGGTACGCGGAGGCTATGCCAAAAAAGGTCACCTCGGATTTCGGGTTGAAAATCGCGTACGTCTTCCGGAGGGGGTGCCAGGCATCGGGGTCGTCGATGGTGACCTCGTCCCCCTGGGTGTTCGTGGTAGTTAGATCCGGGGGGGCGTCCACCGCGTCCACTCCCAGGGCGCGCAGGATTGACTTGGCGTCCATGTCGTCCGAGTCTCCGCCTTCCACGGGGCTTGGGCAAGATATCAGGACGGCCAAGCAGGCCAGGACTCCCAGCAGGACGACCAAGTACCGCAATCTCTTGTTTCCTTCATGACCGTCCATGTAAGCCCCCTTTGTATTGCTGTGTTGACCGCCCGGATTCGATAGAGGCCCCGGAGCGCAACCTGAGTAATAAAGATGTCGCGGAACACAGTACAACAACATCTACCAAAGTGTAGATTTTTCGATTTTAGGGAGATTCCGAATATGAGTCCCGATGCTCGCTCCATACGAGGCGCGAGAGTTTCAGTCGGGATTCGACGCCCGTCTTCTGGTAGATGTGGATAATATGGGTGCGGACGGTACCCGGAGAGATAAAAAGCAACTCCGCGATTTCACGGTAGCTCATGTTCTGGAGCACCAGGGGAACTATTTGGGTTTCCC
>CAZKJA010000021.1:0-1394 GCA_964552925.1 uncultured Treponemataceae bacterium | reverse complement strand
TTCCCGGGGGGAGAGTGCGAACTTGTGGACGAACCCGTCCCTGATGGCATCAAACCCCGCCACCGGAACCGGCTCCAGGACATCCAGGGCGGAAGCTACGGCGATGGAAACGCTCATGATGTCCAGTAAGATCGGCAATACGCTGAATCCCCGTTCCATAAAGCTGGAATAGAAAGGCAGGAGCCATCCCACGAAGTCTACGAAGATAAGGGCGGGCAGTGAGATCAGGACCGAGACGCCTGTAATGTCCAGGGCTCTCTGGTAATGCCGGAGCGCGGTGTCGGAAAAGAAGGCTTTCCGGTTAAAAAGGACGCCTGTCCCGAAATACAGGAGTGCAAGGCCGAAAAGTCCATAAACGGCAACGTAGAGCCCCATCTCCTTAAGGGGATAGTGGTTCCCCGCCAGACTCAAGCCCCGTAGGATAGCCAACATCGCCGCGGCCGCGCTGAACCCCAGCTCAACGCCCCGGACAAGCCGCGTGGGCCGGATGGGGGGAATCGTACGGGGTAGCACGGCGCAAAGTCCGCATACGCAGAAATCAATCAAAGACCAAAGATAAAAGCGGGCTCGAGTATCCCGTCCCAGGATGGAGCAATAGATGTCCCACGTAAGCACGCCCAGGATCAGAAATGTAAGGAAATTGCTCAGAAGGAAATACAGCGCCCTCCTGGCCTTCGTCTTACGATAGAGTACCCAGGTCGTCACCTGTGCCCCCGCGCTGATGAGGAGCGAGATGATATTGAATAGAAACACGAACTCCGTCATCGAGATTGATCTTTCTGTATGCTGAATGGCAGAACCCGTGCAACGCTAAATGGCAGAAACTGTCATTTTACTCATATTGCGATTTGCCACCGGAAAACTGGCATCGCCATGTATTCTGGCACTTTTCGCAACCCTATCGCCCGCTCCCACCCGATCTCTCGGTAACACTAGTGTAACTGAGTATAAAGCCAAGGAATTTAGCTGTCAAGAATCGAATTCGGTATTCCGCCAGACCATTTTACGCGGTGTAGAGCGAACTGCCCGGCTTGAGGAACTTGAGGAGCGTAGTGACCATCTCCGCGTCTTCGAGCAGTTTATTCTTCCACACACTGGTCTGGTTGGGGTGTACCTGGTACTTCTCGGCTAGTTCCTGGAGTGTCTGTTCTTCTTTGACCGCTTCCAGGGCAACGGTTGCCTTGAACTGTTCATCGAAGCGCTTCCTCATGGTGGTCTCTCCTTTGGACAGGATAATCCGCCTTATTGAACTTATGAATTGGTCCTGTCCGCAGGGCTCAGTATAGACCGTGTCCGGGTACGGACACCCCGCGTTATGCGCGGGCCGGGAATTCGCGGTGGAATGGGTCCTATAACTAAAACAAGGGGCTGTCTAGGAAGTAACCTGAGCAGCC
>CAZKJA010000020.1:6452-19966 GCA_964552925.1 uncultured Treponemataceae bacterium | reverse complement strand
CGACTTCGATCGCTCCTTGGGCTAAGCCCGATTCCGCTGTGAGATATCCGGGTTAAAAAATTGTCGCGGTGGGGAGCGTTCCCCGCCGCGACTCTAGCATCAAAGCCCCATCATACTACTACTTCTTGCGGAAGTCCTGATAATTCTTCGGCGTGACGGGGAGGTACGGTACGCGGACGGCCTTGGTGCCGTCGGTGGAGAGCACCCATGAGCTGCCTTCGGTGACCGGCTTGCCCATCGCGGCGTTGATCGCGAGGTCGACCGTGGCGCGGGACTGGTTGACGCCGTCGTTGAGGACGGTGCCGTTCATCTCGCCGTCGGCGATATGGGTCAGGGCCTGGTCGAGGGCGTCGACGCCGTAGAGCGGTAGCTTGACGCCGGCCGCCTTGAGCGCGTTGATGGCGCCGAAGGCCATGCCGTCGTTGTTGCAGATCACGAGCTCGATATTCTTGCCGAAGCTCGAGGTGAGCCAGGCCGCCATCTTGTCGTTGCCGTGCCTGGTCGACCACTGCGGGTCGGCTTCGAGCGCGAGCTGCTGGACCTTGATGCCCGCGTCTACGAAAGCCTTGACCGATTCCTTGGTGCGGGCTTCGGCGTCGGGGTGTCCAGGCTCGCCCTTGAGGAGCACGTACTGGACCACGCCGTCCTTGTTCTTGTCCCAGGCGGGATTGGCTTTCCAGTCGGCTACCATCATCTGGCCCTGGATGATTCCGGACTCGGCGGAGTTGGTGCCCACGTACCATACCTTGTCATAGGACGCCATGGCGCCGGCCTCGGTGGGTTCCTTGTTGAACAGCACGAGGGGGATGCCCGCGGCCTTGGCCTTGGCGATGATCGCGCCGGCGGCGGCGGGGTCTACGAGGTTGATGGCGAGGACGCTGACTTTCTTGGAGATGAAGACGTCGACCTGGTCGTTCAGCTTGGCCTGCTGGCCTTCGGAATCGACGACCTCGATCTTCGCGCCCTTGCCGGCCGCGTATTTCTCGAGTTCAGGCTTCATCACGCCGTTCATGAAATTGTCGGCGAAGGTGTAGATGTTGGCGCCGATGAGCACCTGCTTCTGTTCGACGGCCTTGGGCTTGGGCGCGCAGGCGACCGCGAGCACCAGGAAGATGGCCAACGCGATAAAAGCGATCTTTCGATACATGGGTATCTCCTTTGTGGATTTTTGAATGCCGCTTCTCGACATTCCCTAGTTGAGCATGATGCCCCCACCGGGTCAAGCCGACAATGTGAAATCCTGCGCAATGTTTGTGAAATTCCTCACTGTTGGCCCGGGTATCTCTCAGTGAATCGGGAAAGGTGCTCAGTCGGAAATGAAGGGCCGGTAGTCTATCCAGATGTATTTTCCGTCGGTCAGCGGGTAGGCCATGTCCTCGAGGCTGCCGTCGCCGAGGAGCACGCGTCCCAGCTCGACCATCGCCCTGGCCATGCTCAGCGAGTCGTTCGTCACCGTCCCGTAAAGGTAACCCTCGGCGATGGCTTCCTTGGCGTCCTTGAGCCCGTCTATGCCGACGATGGGGATCCAGCCTGAGTCGTTCCTGTCTATGCGGCCGTTGCCGTTGGTATCCTTGAAGAGGCTTTCCTGCCGCATCCGGCTTATCGCGCCCAAGGCCATCGCGTCGTTGTTGGACACTATCAGCTCGACGCGCCTCCCATAATCGCGTATCAGTGGCCCTGTCTTGTTGTACGCTTCCTCGCGGTTCCAGTTGGCGATCTCCAGCGCCAGCACCTCGATCGCGAATCCGTTCTTCTCGAAGCTGCGCAGCACTTCCCTCGTCCGTATCTCGGCGTCCTGGTGGCCCTGCTCGCCCTTCAGGATGATCGCCTGGATGGTTCCGTCGCGGTTGCGGTCGTATTCATTCAGGCGGGAGGGGGAGCCACCGAAAAGCTTCATCACCAGCTCGGCCTGCAGCTGGCCCGACTGCTCCGCCTTGGCGCCGACGTAGAAGGTCTTGTCCCAAAGCGCGAGATCCTCCGCAAGCGGTTCACGGTTGAAGAATATCACCGGGATGCCCTCGGCCATCGAGCGCTTTATCACGGCGTAGGCGCCCAGCCTGTCGACCGGGTTGACCATCAAGAGCGCCATGCGTCCGGCCAGCGCGCTTTCCATCTGCTCGTTCTGGATCAACTGGGAATTTCCGGCATCGTATTTCTTCGGGATTATCGCCGGATCGGATTCTTCCAGGATCTGCCTGGCGAACTCCTTGATGTACGGATCCGCCTCGTTGTACAGGAAGAGTCCTATGCCCCCGCCGTCGCGAGCGCAGGAGGCAAGTGCGGCGGACGCGAATGAGGCGAGCGCGATTGAAGCGAGTGAAAAAAAAATCGCAGCCTTCGGCCTGCGCCGGGAATGGTTCATGGTTTATCCTCGTCCGCGCGGTATTCGGTGGGTATGAACAATGTGACGGTGGTCTCCTCGTCGGGAACGCTCTCGATACGGATGTCCGCGCGTTCGCCGTAATAGAGCTTCAGCCTCTGGTACACGTTGCGCATTCCAACGCCCGTATGTTCCGCGTTGCCGCGCATAGTCGCGTACATCTGTGCTATCTTGATGTCAGGTATGCCGTAGCCGGAGTTGGTCACGCGGAACACGAGGAATCCTTCCGCCATCCTGCCTGAGATGGCTATGCGCCCCTCTTCGTCGCCGATCCCGTGCTGTATGGCGTTTTCCACCAGCGGCTGCAATATGAGCTTCATCACCTTGAGTTCGTTCATCTCCGGCTGGAAATCGAGAGTCCATGTGAACTTGTCGGCGTAGCGGATGCCCTGGATTGTCAGGTAGTTGCGGACGTGGGTGATCTCGTCCTGGACCCTTATGAAGGTCTCGCCCTTTGAGATGCTTATGCGGAATAGCCTGGCCAACGCCACGACTGTCGTGATCACGTCCTTGGTACGCTGGTTCTCGGCCAGCCAGACTATGCTGTCGAGCGTGTTGTACAGGAAGTGGGGATTGATCTGGTTCTGCAGGGCCCGCAATTCCGTCTTGCGCTTTTCCCGTTGCTCGTCGACAAGCCGCGCCATCAGGTCCCGCACTTTAAGTACCATGCTGTTGAACGAGTGCGAAAGGAGCACTATCTCCTTCTGGCCTGTCACGTCGACGGGCACGGAGAAGTCGCCTTCCTCGATGCGTAGCATGACTTTCTTGAGTTCGGTGATGGGCCGCGACACGCGCAGCGAAATCACGCCGGCCACCATCGCGCTGACGGCGACCGCGACTATGAATATGGCGACAAGTATGCCAGCGAGCCGCCGCATGGCGCCGTTGATCTCGTCGACGTTTCCCACGGTGACGATGCGCCAGCGCGTCTGGATAAGCGTGTTCACGTACAGGTACATGTCGACGCGCCCTATCGTCGCCCGGATGCCGCCGAGGTGCATCCCCTTGGCCAGCGCGAGGCTGTCGTCGGTCCGGCTCGTGGGCGGGCTCTCCGAGGAATACAGGAGGTTGCCCCGTTCGTCGAGGATGAGCAGGTGGCCGCCTTCCCCGAGGTTGGTCTTGCGCGCCAGGTCGGTTATGGAATCCTTGTTGAGCTCTATAAGCAGGATGCCGTCGGCGGCGCGGCCGTTGCGGATGTATTCGATCGACTTCGAGACCGAGACGACGTCGTCGTCCCGGTTTTCGGCGATGCTCGGTTCCTGCTCCGAGGTGAAGTGGTATATTTCCTTTATGTCGCGGGCCAGTGTGAACCAGCGGCGGTTCGCGATCGCGCCCGCCGCCGTGAAGTCGAGCGCCGGACCGACGAGCAACCGGCCCCTGGCGTCGAACAGGAAGATCGAAACCACGTCTTTTTTGATGTCCGCGTTGACAGCGTACAATTCCGCGAGTTTGCGCGAATCCATGCCGACATCGAGGTCGAATGAGGCGAATTGTATGTAGTTCGCCGTCTCGATAACGCTGTTGATATAACCCTCGTAGTTCATCACTATCTGCTTGTTTATCTCGCGCGATTGCGATTCGACCATGTCGTCCAGCGTGCCGGAGAACACCCCGAGGAACACGAAGCTAGTAAGCAGGAGGACCACTGACACGACGCCCATCGTCGCCATGAAAATGTTGAAACCTATCGATATCGATGTCTCAGGCGTGGTCTTCACGGTACTTCTTCGGGGATACCCCGGTGTATTTCTTGAAGCTATGGCTGAAGTAGTACACGTCGCGGTACCCGCACGTCAGCGCTATCTCGACTATGCGGTCTCCCGTAGTCGACAGCAGTTCCTTGGCCTTCTCCATGCGCACCCCCGTGAGGAATTTGACGAAGGTCGTCTCCTTGTATTTCTTGAACAGCTGCCCGAGGTACGAGGCGCTGATCCCCAACGAGTCGCAGACGGCGTCCATAGTCAGCTCGGGATCCGCGTGTTCCTTGCGTATCATGGCGAAGGCGCGGTCGAGCATCCGTTGCGCGTTGTTCGCCTTCGCCGCCAGGCTCTTCTCGCTTATCTTGCCGGCTATCCCGGACACCCACGCGAACAGCTGCTCGAGGCTCCGGATCCTGCCGATAAGCTCGATGATGTCCGTCTCGGCCAGCTCGTTGATGTCGATGCCAAGCGAGGCGGCGTGCCTTGCAAGCAGGCTGACCAGGTCGAGAACGTACAGGTTGAGGTTGCATGACTCGCCGAAGTCGCGCACGGCGTCCCGCTTGAGCGCGGCGAACACCTCGGCGACCTGCGCCTCCGACCCGTAGCGGAGCGCGTGCTCGACGCTCGCGGCGTCGCTTTCCTTGAGCGATATGGGCCGCGTTTCCCGCTCGCCTACCTGGCTGAAATATGAGACGTGGCTTACCGCGCTGAACCTGCTGTAGGAGAGCGCCTTGCCAGCCTCCTCCCACGCGTCTCGCAGTTGCCTGAAATCCTTGTGCAGCTCGCTGACGCCCATGTCGACCTGGACCTCCAGGAAGTGCTCCGTGGTCCTTACCATACGGTTGAATACAAGGTCGACCTGGCGCTCGAAGTCCCGGCCCTTCTCCTTGACGACGAATACGATGCCTTCGTGGAACAGGAACCCGTAGTGCTCGAACTCCTCGAGCCCGAGGAGGTCTTCCAGCCTCGAACGCACCGACAGCTTCAGCTGCTCGAATTCTATAACGCCCCATTGCGCCGGGTTGCGCACGGGGAGGGCGAACGCGACGAGGTAGCGCGTGTCGTCGAGCGATACCCCGCATTGCCTGAGTTGCTCGATATCGTCTTTCTTCCCCGAGGCGCCCGAGGCGAGGAACGACACGAAGTAGTTTTCTATTATCAACGGCAGGCTCTGCTCGTAGCGCTTCTGGATCTGCTCGCGGTTGTAATTGTCGCTGTACTCGGAGTCCAGCTCGACCTTAAGCTGCTTGAGGAAGGCCGAGATGTCTTCCTTTGTAAGCGGCTTGGTAAGGTAGCTGCGGACGTTGAGCTTGATCGCCTCGCGCGCGTAGTCGAACTCGTCGTAGCCGGTGATGAACCCTATCCTGACCGCCGGATATTCCCTCCGGATGATGGCGGCCAGCTCGATGCCGTCGATGTAGGGCATCTTTATGTCGGTGAGCACTACCTGGGGCGAGTGCTGTTCTATGAGCTCCAGCGCGTCGTACCCGTTGCCCGCGGTGCCGACCACGGTGAAGCCGCTATCTTCCGATATCTTCGACGAGATTCGCCCGCGGACTTCGTCCTCGTCGTCAACCAGGATGATCTTGTACGGCTCAGCCACAGTGTCCCTCCGGAACGGCGATCATAACACGGAAAGACGGGGAAATGAACCGGAGAGCCTCCGGTACGGGTATTGCCCACCCGGATCAAACGCGGGATACTCGATGGTATCATGCAAAGCCTGTTCATACTGTATTCAGCGCTGGCCGTATTCGGGGTTGGCGTTACGGTCATCGATCTCTTCGGGGTATTCGAACACGCCGGTGGTTCCGGCCACCCGGATGACTCGGGCCACGACGATGGCGCAGGCCACGACGACGGCGGTGGCCACGACGACGGGCATGAACTCGCAACGCACGATCCGGTTCACCACCACGGTTCGTACATCGCCTCTGCCGACTCCGCCACGCGCTTTGTAGCCAGGACGATAGGCGCCTTGCGCATGGTGGTATATTTCTCGCTCGGAGCCGGGCCAACCGGATTGTTTGCCGTGCTTACCGGCGTCGCCCCCGGCGAGAGCCTTGCATGGAGCGCGGGAGCTGGCGTGTCCATAGCCATCCTGGCCCGGGCGCTCCGCTCGTTCATCCGCAAGGATCTGGACTCCTCCATCGCGCCGGAAGAATTCATCATGGACGAGGCGACGATGACGGTTTCCATAATCCCCGGCGCGATGGGCAAGGCGGCCGTGCGGCGCTACGGTACCGAACACGAGCTGTTCGTCCGCGCAAAAGATATACAGACGGCGTTCATCAAGGGTGAAAAAGTAAGGATCGTCGACTTTGACGACGACTGCTATTGGATAGAGCCAGTCTAAGACATCGGTCGCCTTATTCGGTCGCTTTATAGGGGAGGTAACATGGATATGTTGCTGGAAGTTTTTTCCAATGCCCAGGGGTTCATATACGGGGCTCTGGGACTGGTTGCCTTTGTCGCTCTTATCGGCCTTCTCAAAGCGACGATAAAGGTGGCGTCGCCCGACCGCATCCTTGTGGTTACAGGGCGCACGACCAGGCGGCACGGAAGGCGCTTCGGCTTTGCGGTAGACCGCGGACGGACCATCGTCATACCGTATTTCCAGGCGGTGGGCACGCTTGACCTGGGCGTGTTTCCGATAAGCGTGCGGGTGGAAGGCGTGAACAGCGCCAACGGCATCACCGTGGGAGCAGATGCCACCGCGTGCGTGTGCATCGACGATGACGACGAGGCCATGCTATACAACGCCGTAGAGCGTTTGATGGGCAAGGATGTGCGCCAAATACACGAACAAATCCAGCAGACGCTGGTTGGCAATTTCCGGGGAGCGCTGAACAAGGCGACGCCCCTCCAGGCCATCGGTATGGAAGACGTCGGCAACGACGATGGTCAGAATGACGCCGACATAGGCGAACGCGCGCAGTTCCGGGCCGAGTTGCTGGACGACATCAATTCCGACTTACGGTCATTCGGCATGAAGGTCGTGTCGGTATCCCTGCAGAAGATCTGGGATACCTCCAACTACATCGCCAATCTTGCGCAGAAGACCCTGGCCGAAAAACGCCGGCAGGTGGAGATAGAGGAGTCGCGGCTCAGGGCGATAGCCGACCAGGCCGAGAGCGATGCGCGCAAGCGTATCGAAGTAGCCAAGAGCCAGGCCGACGAGGCCATCATCGCCGCAAGGCAGGAGCTGGAAGTATTCCGCCGCGAATCCGCGGGCCGGGTTGAAGGCACCAGGCTGACCGCCGACCAGTCGATAGCGGAAGCCAGGAACTCGGGGGAAGCCGCCGTGCAGGGCCAGCTGGTAGAACTGCAAAAGCTTAAAAACCAGTCATCGGTAACGCTGATGGCCAGCGCGCTCGAAGAGGAAGCCCGCATCGTCGCGGAAGGTGAAAGGGAGGCAGTGTCCATACGCCAGTCTGCCCGCAATGAAATGCTGAAGTCAAAGGCGGAACTGCTGGCTACCTATGGCGACGATGCCTCGAGCGTCATATTCCTGCAACAGAAACTTCCCGCGCTGTTCGAGGCCTACATGGCCGCGACCGAGGGAGGTTCGGTGGACAATCTGGTGGTGATGAACGATCAGGAAGGCTTCTCCGGCGCGGTAAACCGCGGTCCCCGGGCCTTTGCGGATTTCCTGCATGCTTTCAGCGACGCCTTTGGCGTGGATGTGCGGGCTCTGGCGATGCCCGAGGCTCTTGCCGCCGGAAAAGGAGGCTCCCGATGATGGCGTTCATATTCGTACTCAGTGGGCTGGTTGCGATCACGATACTCATCCAGCTCATCACCAACATGAAGATAGTCGGGGGCAACGAGCTGGGCGTCGTTACCGGTTCCGGCGGTTCCAAGGGATTCCGTACCCTGTCCGGCGGACGGGCCTTCATCATCCCCCTGCTCCAGCGATTCAGCAAATTCGACCTTACGCCCATTACGATCGAGGTGGTCGTCGATTCGGCGATAGCGGCCGGAATCGTACCGCTCAACGTCAAGGCGACCGTCTCGTTCGCCATCGCCAGCAACGAAGCCGGCCGCTCGCACGCGGTGACGCGGATCCTGGACCTGGCCTCCAACAGGGAAAACCTGACAAAGATCGCCGGAGATATCATCGAAGGGCACCTGCGCGACTCGATAGCCAGCATGACGCCCGAGCAGGTGATGAAGGACAAGGATACCCTGGTAGCCAAGATGATCAACGTCTGCAAGAACGACCTCGAGAACATCGGCCTTGAAATAACGACGATGAACATTGCCGACGTCGACGACCACCGCCTGCCCGGCGTCGAGGAGCCCGACCTGTACATAGCGCTCTTGAAGCGCATACAGTCGGCCAACGCCGAGACAAAAGCGCGCCAGGCCCAGGCCGAAGCCAAGGCCGCGAGCGCGGAGCAAGCAGAGGCGCGCCGCGCCGAAACGGAAGTTAAGAATTTGATGAACGAGCTCGAGCGGCTCAAGGCCGACGTCCGGGTGAGGCTGGCGCAGGAAACCCAGAGGCAGAAGGTCGGAGTGGAGCAGGAAGCCGCCGGTGCCCGCGCCCGCGTTTCCGGTATCAAGGCCGAGCTTGAGGCGGAAAAACAGAATATCGAGATGCTCAGGAACCGCTACCGGGCGGAAATCGCCACGCCGGCCGAAGCCGAGAAGGAAAAAGCGATCCTCGACGCCAAGGCGGACGTCTCAAGCTGGCGGGAAGTCGCGCGCGCCGAGATAGAGCAGTTGGCAGTTACCCTCAAGACCATGAAGACGGCTGGCGGGGAAGCCAGGCGGGCATGGATCCTGGACAACTTCGAGAAACTGTTCGGGCCGTTCGCGGCGACGCTGGCCAGGTACCCCGCGGATCACGTCTCCGTGGTGACCGGATCCGGCGGTGACCGCGAACCGATTTCGGCCATACACCCGAACGCCGTAGCGGCGGCGCGGAACGAGATGGTAGCGGCCGCGCTGGAGGGCATGACCAGGCCGACGCATGGCGCGCGCGGTCTGGTGGACGGCGGGAAGAAGTAAGCTGGCGATAGCGCGATCCGGCAGCCGGATTCGTACCGCTGCCGGGTTTTTCAAAAACACCGCGCGTGGGTTGTACGGTGGTATTGTCGATGATCTGGAAGCCGCGGCTCCGCTTCACTTCATGCCCAGGGCGGATCGGACCAGTACGCTCTTCAACTTCGCTCCCAGGCTGCCGTTCCCGATCGTCAACGCCTCGATGTCGACCGGATGGTCGGTGAGTATCTCGTGGCCATCCTTGGTGATGAGCACTGTGTCCGAATGTCTGTAACCCCCGCGCTCGTCGAAGTAGAGGCCTGGTTCAACGCTCACCACCATGTTCTCGCGCAAGACCCTGTCGTCGCCCAGCGCCAGCCATGGTTCCTCGTGGTTCCCCAGGCCTATGCCGTGGCCGGTACGGTGCAGCAGCCTGTTCCCGCATCCCTGTTCGCGGAGGTAGCCGTTGGCGGCGGCATCGACCTCGGAGCAGCGGACCCCCGGCCGGAGGAGAGCGAAGGCCCTGCGCCGAGCCTCCGTCACCAGGTCAAAGCGCTCGACATCCTGCGCTTCGGGCGGGTCGATGAAGAATGTCCTCTCGCATTCGGCCGCGTACCCGTTGACGCGGAAATAGCACATGGCCACGTTGGGGCCGCGATTCCCGAAGCGCATGCCGAGGGCCGGCACAGAGTGCGGCATCGAGCTCTGCGGGGCCGGCCACGCGGCCGTGAGCAGGTAGGTAGACAAAGGGTTGAAGACGCCCGACTTGATGAGAGCGGTCTGCACCGACTTCGATACGGTGAACGCTTCCACGACGGACCCGCCTTTGCAGATCGTCCCGAGCAGTCGGCGCATGGACGCCGAGGCGATGGCGGCCGATTCTCGTATCCTGCCGAGCTCGAAGGGGCTCTTCACGAGCCGTAGGTCCTCGACGACGTCGACGACGGCGGGCGACAGGTCCTGGATTTCGCGCACGATGGAAGCCTTCATCTTCCCTTCGATCCCTATGACGTGCGCTCCTTTGAGCGTCCTGCGCAGCACGTCGGCCCATCCGGAACCCGCTTGAGAAGGGAACTCCCAGTACGCGAGCACTTCGCTTTCGATGGGTGGCGTACCCAGGTGCCGAGCCTCCAGGGTGGGGACGATCAGGGTGGGTTTGCCCTTGGCGGGGATCACGATGAAGAAGGGACGCTCCTCCGGTTGGTAGACGAGATTGGTCAGGTACCAGATATTCTCGCCGCTGGATACTATGTACGCGTCCAGCCCCCGGCGTCGCAATTCTTCCCTCATCCCGGCGATGCGGGCGCCCAGCTCAGGATCCTGCATCCCGGCCTCCTGTTGCCTGTCTATTTTCGCATACCACGGTATGCGAATGGCTCAGGATAGTATTGCTTCATGAGGCTGTCAAGATTATATTTCTGCGATGGCGCAAGCAGGCAAGGGTACCATCCGGAAGGAGCGCGCCCGGCATACACGGCAGGAGATACTGGACAGGGCGCTAGAGCTGTTCCAAAGCCGGGGATACGAAGCGACGAGCCTCGAGGCCATAGTGCGGGCCGCGGGCGTCTCCAAGGGCGCTTTCTACGCCCACTTCGAATCGAAGGTATGCCTGATCCACGATTACCTCGGCACCCTAGACCTGGACTATCGGCGATACTACGCCTCCATGCCGGAACATGGCGACGCGTCGGCCGTCCTTGCCGGTTTCGCCGATTCCATCGCCGAGACGCTTGAGGCCCGGCTTGGCCTTGACCTCCTTCGCGCCGTGTACCGCGCCGAGATAGCGCAGGAGCTACCGCTCGATCCATTCGTGTCGCGGGACAGGGAACTCTATCGCGTCTTCGGCGAGATCCTCGAATCGGGCGCGCGGAGCGGAATCTTCCGGCCGGGATTGGACGTAGCCGGAGTGTCCGACCAGCTCGTGATGTCCATACGGGCTATGGTCTTCGAGTGGTGCGTCCGCGCCCCCGCCTTCAACCTTCGCAAGGAACTTGCTGCCCACATCTCTCTCCTGACTGAGGGTCTCCGCGATCGGTGGAATAATGTCGATTCGATCCCGTAATTTCGTTGACCATCGGGCGTGTCGATTTTACAATCAGCCGCTTGCGAATAGAATCCCTGCCGGATAACCGGTCGGCGTCTGTCAGAAACGAGGTTCCGCGTGGCTATGATACCTTTTATTATCTTCGCGCTCTTCTTTCCGGCGCTCGTACAGTTGCTGCGGGACAATTTCAAGCCGCTGTCCTTCCTTAATCCCCTGATCACGTCCTACGCCATGGGCATACTGCTGGGCAACACCGTGATGCGGGGCCAGGCGGCGTTCGGCGCGTTCGACATCGTCTCCACCGTCAGCGTGGCGCTGTCGATACCATTGATGCTCTTCACCATGGATGTTCGTTCATGGGGCAGGACCACCGGCACGATGATGCTCGGCATGGCGCTCGCGTGCGCCTCCGTGCTGGTGGCGGTGACGATTGGAGTGCCGCTGTTCTCATCTGCCCTCCCGGCGTATCCGGAACTGTCGGGGCTCCTTGTCGGCGTCTATACCGGCGGCACCCCGAACCTCGCCGCGCTGAGGATCGCGCTGAACGTGGACAAGGACCTGTACCTCGCCGTCCATGCCGCCGACATGGCCGTGGGCGCGCTGTACATCCTGTTCTACATCACCGTGGCGAAGCACGTGTTCGGCTGGTTCCTTGAAATTCCCGCGCCACCCGCAGTAGGTACGGCGCCCGAAACGGGGCCCGGCGGCGATCCCCATAACCCGGCGCCCGGTAGGCGTTTTCCGTTCATAGGCGGGGTGCTGCGCTCGTCGCCCAGGCTGCCGTTGGCCAGGAACGTCGGCTTGACCATCGGGTCTATCGCGGCGGCCTTCGCGCTGAGCCTGGCCGTTGCGCCTGGATTCCAGACTATGGTCGTAATACTCGGCATAACGACCATAGCGATCGCGCTGAGCTTCGCCAGGCCCGTGCGGGAGACCCGGGGCAGCTTCGAACTGGGCGAATACTTCATCCTGGTGTTCAGTTTCGCCGCCGGCGCGATGGGTGACGTGCGGCGAATCCTCGGCGCGAGCCCGATGGTGTTCCTGCTGGTGGCCTATACGGTACTGGCCTCGATGCTCATCCACGTCGTTCTGTGCAGGCTGTTCAGGGTAGACAGGAACGCCATGATGATTTCCTCGACGGCGGCCATCTGCTCGCCGCCCTTCGTGGGACTGGTCGCCGGCGCCCTGGGCGACAGGAGGCTCATAGCCCCCGGCATCACCGCCGGCATCGTCGGCTACGCCGTGGGCAATTACCTTGGCGTGCTGGCGGCGAAGGTGTTGGCATTGCTGTGATGGACACGGCGCGCGAATTCACCGCAAAGAGCTTCGCTGACCACAGTTCGGATATGGCATTGTTTATCCTGCGCCCCGTAATCGAGGCCTGGATGCGCTTCGTCGCCAAGAGGACCGTGATACAAGGGCCCGGGGTCGACTTCAATCGGAGGGAACCCTTCGTGCTGCTGGCCAACCACAGTTTTGCCATGGACGTCGTGCACGTACCGATGCCCTTCCGCATAACGCCCCAGATAGTAGCCAGCAGGGATATGTTCGTCCATCCGTTCGAACGATTCATGCTTACCTATGTGGCACGGTGCATAATGGCGCCCAAGGGCGGCGGCGACGTGCGGACCGTCAAGGAACTCGTGCGGGCAGTGGCCGCGGGATATCCCGTACTTCTGTTCCCCGAGGGAGATATCTCCTTCTTTGGCCGCTCGGGCGAGTTGCCCAAGTCCACAGCGATGCTCGTGCGCAAGCTGGGTCTCGACGTCATAACGTGCCGGGTGTCGGGCGGCTACCTGTCTGCGCCACGCTGGGCCAAGGCGGCGCGGGGCCGGCGGACAATCGATATTCGTTACGAACTGGCCGTCACGGCCGGCGAGGCCGCGACGCTGCCGCTCGGCGAGTTGCACGAGGCCATCGCGAGCCGCCTTGCGAACGACGAATACGCTGTCCAGCGCACGAGGATGGCCAGCCACCCTTCTCCTCGCGGAGCCGAGGGCCTGGAAGACGCGCTGTATGTCTGTCCGGCATGCCGAGCCGTGGCGAGTATCGAAGCCTCTGGAAACGAATTGCGCTGCGCCCACTGCGGCGCAAGCGGAACCATTGACGAGTATGGCTTTATCGACGGCTTCGCCTTCGACGAAGGCTTTGCCTTCGACAACCCTGCGGACTGGGACGGCTTTCAACGGGGATTTACAGCCGAGTTGCGCCGCGCGTCGTTCTCCTCGAGCGGAACCCTATTCGTCAACGATTACCATACGCTTAAGCAGACGAAAATCGGCGCTGTACGAGTCGTGTACCTATCTGGCGCGCTTCATTTTTCCGGGACTCTGGAAAAACGCTTTGATGTGGCGGCTCTAAGCGACGTTGTTCTGACGATGCGCTCGAACCTCAATTTCAGCCA
>CAZKJA010000020.1:0-6352 GCA_964552925.1 uncultured Treponemataceae bacterium | reverse complement strand
CTGGCGGCGATGCGCGGCTTTACCGTTGCGATAGACGTATTCCAGAAAACCCGCGCGCACGACCCGCGCGGACTCCACCTGTACACTACGGCCGTGGCCCCCGCACGCAAGGGGCAAGGCATAATGAAGCGCAGCTTTGCCTGGGCCGAACAGCGTTTCAAGGCCGCGGGTTTTACGTCGTATTCCCTGGAAACCACCGACCCGTCCAACCTGCCCGTGTACGAACGTTTTGGGTTGAAGTTAGTGGCTACTTCCGCGATACCCGGTACAGACAGGAATGTATGGTTTTTCTGGAAGGGCCTAGGGTGAGGGGCTTGATTTGACCTGTGCAGGGCGTGCGTTGGCTCATGGCGGCCGTTGACGCGGAACCGATAGTGTCAGAGTCGTTATTGGGCGCTCGCTATCAAGCGTATCGTTTTCAGTATGGTTTCGATTCCGATTGGAAAAACGTCCATTCTGTGAGCGCCGCCATCCATGTCCAGAACGCTCCGACAAAGGTTACCATGTTGCTGAACGCCGCGGATGGTATCGCGGCAACGGAGGCTTTGATGCTTGTCCCCTTCTTGATATTCTCGGTGTCGTCCATCCTCTCGCCAGGACCCGCCAACATCGCGGCGTCAGCTTTCGGCCAAGAGGTCGGTTATAGGGGCACCCTGCGCTTTCTTTCCGGGATGGCCCTTTGCTTCGCCCTGGCGATGGCCAGCTTCGGCCTTGCGACCGAATCCCTCCATGCGATCTTCCCCGCTGTCTCGCCATACCTCAAATGGGCCGGCGCCGTCTATATGGCCTGGCTAGCGATCTCGCTCTTCATTCCGTCGAAGGCCGGGAGCGACGTGAGAATAAGGGCTCCAAGCTTCGGAAAGGGTATCCTTATGATCCTGACGAATCCCAAACTCTATCTGTTCGCCGCAGCCCTCTTCGCCTCCTTCGGCTCTTCGCTCGCGCGGGGCATTCCATCCGTCCTTGCGCTATCCGCTGGGTTGGGGGCGATCCAGTTCACCTCCGCTTCCGCCTGGGCCTTGCTCGGCGTCGGGTTTTCGCGCGCGCTTGGCAAAAGAGGCTTCCGAAAGGCATTTACGGTCATTATGGCGGCGTTGCTCGTTCTGTCTGCGGTGTTGACTGTAATTGAATAACCCAAGGCGCGGCGACTAGACTCATTGTATCCTGGGGGCCGGCTCTTAAGGCGGCGTGAGTAAGGAGGGCTGAAATGGAAATACGGACCAAGCGCGTGTACGAGTCCCGCACTGAAGACGACGGGCTCAGGATCCTCGTCGACAGGATGTGGCCGCGCGGCGTCACGAAGGAAGGCTTGGCCTTGGATTCCTGGGAGCGCGAGTTGACCGCTCCGAAGCCTCTCTACTCCTCGCTCAAGGCGGTGACTATCCTTGGCGCATCGGTCTCCACGGACCGGAACCACGCGGCTTTGCTTTCCGAATATCTTCGAGCCCGCGTATCCGAGGCCTGGGGCGAGCGGGCGTCATGAGGGATCGCAAACCCCTGTCTGGCGCCCGTTCGGGAAACACCGACTTTTCCTTTTCGCTAGAGCGGTTCGACGACTCGGGCTTCTTTCCCTCCATCGCGAGGTCGAACGGTTACACGCTCCTCCTGATCGAAAGGGGTCGGGGTACGCTCAACGTGGGCGAGTGCGCTATTACCCTGGACAATGGCGGGCTGCTAGTGGCGCTTTCACCCTACCAAGCCCTTATGGTCGAGAGAACCACGGAGCTGAACGGCTTCCTTATTCGTTTTCACCCGGATTTCCTCTGTGTCTTCAAGCACCATCGCGAGCTAGCCTGCGATGGTGTGCTCTTCGACGACGCGTACGGCAGGTCCGCAATCCCTCTCGGAGCGGACGACCTCGAAGAGTTCGCCTCGCTTGCAGCGAAGATGGCCGAGGAGCTACGGGGCGACCTCGAAGCGGCCGACGAGATGCTGCTTTCCTACCTCAAGATCTTCATCCTCAGAGCTGTCCGGCTGCTGAACCCGGCTTCCCGCGAGGGCGACGCTGCAGTGAACCCAACCAGAGAAGCGCGGAAACCTGTTCTGAGAGCCTTCAGGGAGGCCGTCGAGGTGAATTTCCGAAAGCTCCACGCGGTTGAAGACTATGCTGGCATTCTCGGCTTGCCAGCGAAGGCCCTTTCTCGCGAGTGTGTAGAAGGCATGGGGAAAGGCGCGCGGGCGGTCATCATCGACCGGCTGATTGCGGAGGCGAAGCGCGAACTCTACCTAACCGACTCGCCTGTTAAGGCGATTGCCTATCGACTCGGCTATCCGGACGAGTACCATTTCAGCCGGCTTTTTAAATCCGAAGTCGGGATCCCCCCAAGCACATATCGCGAGAAGGTGGGTTCGGCCCGCGGCATGTTACGCAGGGATTCCTAGACATGCGCTCGCCCATGCCGATAGCCAGATACGCGCAAGGCCGTCAGTCGATGACTTTTCTTAGCCGCCGTGCGGTTCTCGGTTCGCAGTTGACTTCAAATTGCATCGTCCATGCCAGCCCGTATTCCCGAGGCCGCGGACGGCCGCAAATTGATTGTTTCGAAGCGACGGAGTCATCGTCATGCTATATCTGCTCGCGTTGTTACCCAATATGCAGCGTTGCCACCGCGGAGCATGTCCGTGTCGCCGTGGAGGAGAACCCATGAAACAGACGGAAGCCGGAAACGGTCCGCGCTCCACCTTAAGCCGTCGACCGGATTCTCGAACCGGTAAAGTGGCGATAATCGGTCGGGATCCTGTGCGACGTGGCAGCGAGGTCGACTCCTTGTCAAGCAGATCGGGCGACAAGCAGGACCGTTTCAATCCACGCCCCCGCACGGGGGGCGACCGGTAGATCCCTTGATCCCATGGAGGAGTGATTCCCCTTGGGCAGTTGGCCTCAATGTATCCGTTCAAACCATTTCCACGAATTCCAATTTCTCTTTGAGCTCGTTATACTGGCTGAAATGAAGGATTTTCTCATGTTGCAGCCTTCCGACGATTATCCCCGGGTGTATGCCTCGAGCCCGGGCGAAATTCTGGATGGCCACCGGGGAGAATTCTCCGCAGGCGACGAATTTCTTCCAGTTGCCTTCCGGAATCAGCATGTTCCGAGCGAAGCGGTTGGCCTCTGTTTCTTCGTTGGATACGAAACCGGAATGGTCGTCGATATAGATATCTTTCTTTCCGTGCAGGAGCAAGTGTCCCGCCTCGTGGAAGAAGGTGAACCAGAATTGATCATTGGTTTTATATCGTAGGCTGATGATGATAAGCGCTTTGTCTTGTGTCAGCCACCGTGTGGCTCCGCTTATATGGGTCTTGTCGAACTCAGGGATGAACGCGATTGCGACGCCGGCTTCCGCGCAAAGCCTCTTGAGTTTTTCCTCGTAACTATCAGACGGCGCGATGGTCAGCTTCCTGAGTTCTTCCAACGCCGACTTGAAGCCTTCCTTGGTGAAGGGGCGGGTTGCGATGCCGGTTGCGGCGATTTCTCCGGCGCGGAGCCAGGACATGAGGTGCGGTAGGTTGTCGTCGAAGGCCGTGGATTTGCGGAAGTTGACGACGGCCATCTTGCCGAAATAGGAGTTCCACTGGGCGGGATCGGGTATCTCGAAGAGGCGGAGCAGGGAAGCAATGAGAATCGATGTATCCTTTGTTTCCGGAAGCAGTCCTAGCTTTTTCAAGTCCCTGAGAGGGAAGGTCTTGAGCCAGGCCTTCTGTTCCGCGAGAGCGTTTTCATTCTTTTGTCGCTCCTCGAAGAGTTCGTAGTCAGCATTGAGATTGTTCCAGATATTCGCGGACACCCCGAGTATCATCTCGAGCTGTACGGCCATCGCGGCGCTCATCGAAGCCTGTTTGTTGATTATCTGGGAAAGGTGCTTGACGCTGATGCCGAGTCGTTCGGCTAGTTCCCGCTTCTTGAGGCTGCGCGCTTCCAATACCTCTTCCAGGTATTCGCCGGGATGGATCGCGTAGTCAGGTGCGTACGTCGTCTTGTTTCTAATCTCCATGGTAGTCCTCCACGCCAAGAATGACGATCTTGGTGACCTTACTAAGGTCGATCCTGCCGCCTTTTCCTTTGGGAATGGCTTCCTTCGTTAAAAAAATAATCCGGAATGGTTGGGCGATATCGACGGCAAACTGTCCCTTCCTGTTACCTTTCAGTTCATGCCTTCGTTCTGGTGGAAGAGTCGATACATCAGCTAGGCAAGGTGCAGCCTCGAGTACCTTTATCGGCAATGCGATTTTGCGAGCCTGCTCCGGACCATAGGTTTTCTTTAGCAGATCCATGCTGTTGAAGATGCGGGATAGCTTGTTCGTTTTGAACCCTATCAGCATGATAAATGATATTACACTTTACCAAAAATGTAAAGCATAATATCTATAGTAAGCATGACTACCTGTTTGCTTTTTTTCAATCAAGGTGGAGTACCGGTGAATACCGGAGTGTCGACATCCATTACGTCCCCGTCGGCGTAGTAGGCGGGTATGGCTGATATCGTACGATCCTCGCACGGCGTTACAGACAAGCTGAATAGGGCAAATCCCCCTCTGGTTCTACCCGCATACCCAGGAGAAACCGCTGAACACAGCGCTGGCTACAGGCACGCCGCGACGGAACTCCCGCACTGGCGCGAAGGTAGCGCCCTCGAGCGCGTATTGGTAGACGGTGGCGGTCTCCGGCTGGACGATCCAGTATTCCCGTACGCCGCTCTTCTCGTACAGCTCGCGCTTGACGCCGAAGTCCTTGTTGGCGGTGGCATCGGAAAGTACTTCGGCCACGAAGTCCGGCGCCCCGTGTATGCCGTCTTCGTGGATTTTGTCGGGGTCGCACACCGCGAGCACATCGGGCTGGACAACGGTGTCCCTGCCGGTGGCGTCGCCACGGTCCTTGTCAACTTCAGGAAGAAATACATCGAGCGGCGCCATGAAGACTTTGCATGGCTTCTGCTCCAAGTAATTTGCCAGATCGCGACCAAGATCAAAGGCTCTATCCTGGTGTTTCACCTTGGGCGCCGGGCTCATGTTGTACGCCGCGCCGTCGATGAGTTCCCAGCGCTCGTCATCCGGCCATGAGCGCCAGTCGGCAAGCGTGTAGCGCTTTCCCAGGTCGAGTGCGGAACTGCCATCTGCCTGGTTCATGGTGCGCCTCCGTGCATTGTCGCCATATGATACATGAGCAAGTATACATCAAACGCCCGATGGTGGGCAGAACATCAATGCGGTATGGCGGCTTGTCTCCGTATGATCTGGCATTAAGGCGTACCGCTTGCGTCAGGGAAGCGGCCTCGGCCGCCCCCTGCTTACCTTCAGCCCTTCAGAACGAAGTAGATGGTGGTCTCCAGCTTCTCCGGTGGGGTGTCCTCCGGGGAGTTGAGGTACTCCTCGTACATGAAGGTTTCCGTGGCGAGGCCTTTCTTGCCGACGAAGGACGTGAGTTCATTGTAGGTTTTCTCGATAGTGGCGTAGGGGCCGAGGTGCGTCGCGCTCGCCATCTTCCCGCCCGGGAGCCTGCCCGGCTTGACGCGGCCTTCGCCTGGCCACGCCTGTTCGACCGGAAAGCCTATCTCGACGTCGAGGTCGTCCATGTCCATGTTGTAGTACATGGCGAAGGGCGGCCCCGCGAAGGGTATACCCTTCCTGCCCATGTAGGCGGCGATCTCGCCGTAGGCGGGTCCCATGCTGGCGGCCAGCCCGGCTGCCGGCGTTCTGTAGCGGACGGACAGCGTGGTCCGTTCCTTGAGCTCGACGATATCCATATCGTCCTCCTTGGTGTTGGATGACGCAGGATAGCTCGGGTAGTACGACAACAGTATGTCGTACTGTCGGCGCTCAATCGTACGATTCCGCTATTTTCCTTGCGCTTTCCCTGATGATGACCCTGAGGCGCTCAGGCTCGAGAACCTCGACGTAGTGCCCGTAGCTGAGGATGTAGCCGTACAGCCAACCGTCCTCCGGCATCGACGCGCGCGCGACGACGTCGCCGGACGGCTCGCGCTCAAGGTCCTTTTCGTCGTAGAACTCCTCGACGAGCGGCGCCATCTCTTTCGCGAAGCGGAGCGTCACGGCGATCGGCTCGGCCCGGGCCGCAGGTTCGTCCCGGCTGGAAAACGATTCGAAGCTCATGCCTCGTCGCGTAAAACCCTCGTCGAGCACGAGAGCGTTCCTTATCCTGGATATCCTGAAAAGCCTGTAGTCCTGCCGGAGCCTGCAATACGCGAAGAGGTACCAGGCGCGCCACTTGAAGACCACGGTCATCGGCTCGGCGACGCGCGTGACGCGCTCGAGGCGGTTGTTCGTGTATTCGAAGCGCATTAGCCTACCGGCCTCCACCGCCGCCTGTACCGCGCGGAAACTCTCCCGCCACGAC
>CAZKJA010000019.1:12390-19996 GCA_964552925.1 uncultured Treponemataceae bacterium | reverse complement strand
TCGACCAGAAATTCAGCCGCATGATAAACGCGTACGCGGGGATCATCATCAACACCGGCGAGGACAACTACCTGACGACCAGCGACGCCTACGAGAAGGCGTACACTGTACTCGCCAGCCAGTTCCTCAACGAACGCTTCGCGTTCATGGCCGGGTTGCCCGCAAGCCTGCAGGGTTTGGGCCACGCCTTCGAGATGGACCCGTCGATCAAGAACGGATTCCTGTATGAACTTGCTCAGGCTCAGATGGCGCGCGAGATATTCCCGGATCACCCGCTCAAGTACATGCCGCCGACCAAATTCATGTCGGGCGACATCTTCAAAGGCGTCGCGATGAACACTCTGTTCAACTTCGTCTCCAAGGCGACCGACCAGGGCATCCACCTCCTGGGGATGCTGACCGAGGCGATACACACGCCGTTCATGATGGACCGCTTCCTCGCGGTCGACAACGCCCGCTACGTGATGAACAACATGGAAGGGTTTTACGACGACATCGAATTCAAGGCCGACGGCATCGTCGTTTCGCGCGCCCACCAGGTTCTCAAGGAAACAATCGAATTCATGGAGCATGTCGAAAAAGTCGGGATGTTCGATTCGATAGAAAAGGGCCTGTTCGCCGAGGTGAAGCGGCCCAAGGACGGCGGCAAGGGTTTCGAAGGCCTGGTCAGGAAAGGCCCCGGGTATTTCAACCCGTTCGAGTCATCCCTCGAGCGCGAACTCGGGCTCGACCAAGGGAGGTCGTCATGAATGTGGTCAGGCCGTACGGCGATACTTTGGACGACGGCAAGGTCCAATTGTCATTTACCCTGCCGGTGCCAGACGGGGCAAAAGGCAGGGAAGCGGCGCGCAAGCTCGTATTGTCCTGGGGTTTCAGGGATTGCGAGGTGGTCCACTCCAACGCGCTTTCCCCCGAGTTTTCTTTCTACGTGGCGTATGGCAGCTCCGATGCCTCGATAGACTACGACTCGGTGGTCGCCGACGAGGCATCCGCCGACGCCTCGATGGATATGGACGCTGTCAACGCGTACGTTCGGGAGCATATCGGGCGCAAGGTCGTCGTCGTGGGCGCGTGCACCGGCTTCGACGCGCATACCGTGGGAATCGACGCGATAATGAACATGAAGGGCTTCAACCACCATTTCGGCCTCGAACGCTACCCGGAGCTGGAAGCGTACAACCTCGGCGCGCAGGTGCCGAACGAGAAACTCATAGAATTCGCGCTGAAGGTGAAGGCCGACGCGATCCTGATAAGCCAGGTAGTCACCCAAAAGGAAACGCACATCCACAACATGACGGAGTTCATAGAGCTCCTGGAAGCCAAAGGCTTGCGGAGCCGTTTCATTTGCGTAGCCGGCGGCCCGCGCATCGGCAACAAGCTCGCCATAGAACTGGGTTTCGACGTCGGTTTCGGCCGCGGCGCGTACGCGAACGACGTTGCGACGTACATAGTTAAGAAGCTGGCCGAGAAAAAATAAGGGTTGCCGTGGCCGAAGTAGCGCTTTGGCGCGTGGGGCTGTCAGGATGGTAAATCCTGACAACCCCACACAACCATTAAAGGTTCGCGGAGCGCCACCAGTCAAAGTGCTTTTCTTTAAGCAGAGCACTCGATGGCATCGGGAATTCTGCGAGCCCTTCCTTTTGGTTCCCAACGAACACGCCGTTTTTGATTGTCCTGTAAGGGAAAATTCCCGGGTTTCCGCGGTCGTAAATTTTGGATGCCACGGCTTTTGTCTTCAGCTGGGCAAGGCAACTTCTCAGGTGATCGAGGTTTTCATAGGGTAGGTTTCCCATCGATCCATGTTCTGGATCGGCGGTGAGTCCGCCCAACTGAAGCTCGACGAACGCGATCGCCGGCAGACCTTCGAAGCCGCCCGAACGGCCCATGAGCAGGTTGAAAAAGCCTTTCGGTCCCAGTGTGCTGACCACCGCCGGGCGCGTGGGGGCCAGCTCATGGTAAAAATGCAAGCCATTCTCATCGGCTGTATTGAATGGTTTCTTGTCGAGGCTGAGCGACCTGCCGTCCCTGGTCACGAGATGAAGAGCCCCCATGGCGGACATTGGAATCCGTTCCAGTACCCGATATACTGATATATACACGGACCGTTTGGGATTGCCGTCCTTGTGGGGTACGCAGCGTTTCAATCCTTCTGATATCGGCAGGGTTTCGTGCAAAAACGAAGGATCCAGCTCTATGAACACCGCTTGGCCTTGAGTCTTGCTCTGCGTCCCGATCGCGTAATAGGAACCGAACGCCTCGGGTTCAAGCATCGATGCTATCAGGGCTTCGGGAACGAGTGAAAGGTACAGATGTTGTGACATGCGAGCCTCCTTGGTTTACGTACGAGTATACCATTCATCGGACTGGGCGGTAGTGCCTTTCGTATTTTCCCACATCGTTTCATCATGGCGTGCGGGTATGCTGTTGACAGACGGACACATCACGAGCTACGCTCGTCGCCGATCGCTTTTTAAGTGTCGAAAACATAACGGGCAGTGTGGAATCAAAATTTAATCGGTGCTGGGACGTATCTTGGTTTTTGTGTTTGTGTGTTTGTGTGTTTGTGTGTTTGTCATGAACATAACCGCTGTCGTGAAAATGATGGGTGACTATGTTCGCAAATAATCATAACAGCCCCGTCTACGTGCGGGTATAGTGCCGCAGGAATCCAGGTACCTACCAGGTTCCAATGGTACTTTGTCATTTTCGAGGTGGTATTATGAATACCGATTCGTGGCTTTTCATCGGGATGGGACTAGGCGTCCTGTCGTTCGCGCTAGCGGTGCTCGTGTACCAGTGGGTCAAGAAGCAGGACGCCGGTAGTGAGAAGGCCCAGAAGATAGCCAAGGCCATAAAGGATGGCGCGTGGGCTTACCTGCGCAGGCTGTACGGTACCTTGACAGGCGTCGCCGTCGTCATGGGCATCATACTGTCCATCGTGTTCTCCCTTCAGGGCGAGGGCTTCGGTCTGGCGCGCGGGCTCGAGACTGCCGCGGCATACGTCATCGGCGCGTTCTGTTCCGCGGTCGCAGGTTACCTGGGCATGTCGGTGGCGGTACGTGCAAACGTCCGGACGGCCACGGCCGCGCGGATATCGCTCAACAAGGCTTTCGACGTGGCCTTCCGGTCCGGCTCGGTGCTCGGGCTGGCGATGGTCGGGATAGCGGTCTTCGGGATGAGTCTCATCTACTATATAACCGGTGACCCGGAAGTCGTCCTCGGCTTCTCGTTCGGCGCCTCGTCGCTCGCCCTGCTCGCGAAGGCCGGCGGCGGTATATACACGAAAACGGCCGATATCGCTGCGGACCTCGTGGGCAAAGTCGAGGCGGGCATACCCGAGGACGATCCCCGCAATCCGGCGGTCATCGCGGACAACGTCGGCGACAACGTCGGCGACGTGGCGGGGATGGGCGCTGATATCTTCGATTCATACGTGGCATCGGCCGTCGCGGCCATGCTCATCGGATTCACCGGTTTTCTGTCCTTCCCCAAGGAAACCCAGATTTTCTATACCGTCCTCCCCCTCATCCTGGCCATAGTCGGCATCGTCTCCTCGGTGATCGGCCTGCAGCTGGTTCGCGTCGGCAAGAACGGCAAACCGGGCACGGCCCTCAACCTCGGTACCGTGTTCTCCTGTGTGATCTACGCGGTGCTCGCCACGATACTGTTCCTCGTGATGAAGTGGAACCTCGGCGCCCTCATAGCCACGGTCTCCGGGCTCGTGGTCGGCGTGATCATCGGTTTCACGACCGATTACTTCACCGACGACGCGTTCGGACCGGTCCGCAAGACCGCGGAAATCGCCAAATCCGGTTCTGCGCTGACCATCCTCTCCGGGTTGTCGTACGGCCTCATCTCGATAGCGCCATCGATCATCGGCATCGTCGTCGCGACGCTCGTATCGTATTTCTCGGCGGAGGCTTTCGGCCTGCCCGGCATCTACGGCGTCGGCATCGCGGCCGTCGGCATGCTCTCGCTCACCGGCGTCGTCGTGGCGAACGACGCGTACGGGCCGATCGTGGACAACGCAAAGGGCATCGCGGAGATGTCGGGCATGGGTGATGAGGTCGTCGAGCGCGCGGATACCCTCGATTCCGCGGGCAATACGGCGAAGGCGATTACCAAGGGCTTCGCCATCAGCGCCGCGGCGTTGACGGTCCTGGCGCTCTTCGCGGCGTACAAGCAGCAGATCGAGCAGTATATGCCCGCGGGACAAGGCCTCGCTCTCGACCTTATGAACCCGCTCGTGCTGTCTGGCGTCCTCCTCGGCGCGATGATCCCCCCGATCTTCTCCGCGTTGCTCATGCTCGCCGTCAACAAGAACGCGTTCAAGATGATAGAGGAAATCAGGCGGCAATTCCGCGAAATCCCCGGTATACTCCAAGGCACCACCGACCCCGATTATAATACCTGCGTCGGCTTGGCGTCGGAAGGCGCCCTCAAGGCGCTTATCCTGCCGGCCGCCCTCGCCATAGTACTGCCGCTGGCCGTGGGCTTCGTCCTCGGACCATCGGCGCTCGGAGGATTCCTCGGCGGATCCATCTTCGTCGGCGTCGTGTTCGCGCTGTTCATGTCGAACGCCGGCGGGCTCTGGGACAACGCCAAGAAATACGTCGAGGCGGGTAACTGTGGCGGTCCCGGCTCCGATGCGCACAAGGCGGCGGTCGTCGGGGATACCGTCGGCGATCCCTTCAAGGATACGGCCGGTCCGTCCATCAATACCCTGATCACGGTCATGACCCTCGTTTCCAGCCTTTTTGCCCCGGTCATCGCCAGATTCCACCTCTTCGGCTAAAATGCATTGAACTTTCGCCAATATGGACGGGCCGCCCTTCGGGGTGGCCCGTTCGTTATTTGTCGATTCACTTGATATCAAAAGTAATAGGGTTGCGCTTTATCCGAATCGAGTGCAAAATAATCCGATTTTTCTTAGTTTTCTCTCAATTCCAAAGGAGGCATCTGATGCGTTTTAGGGCAACTAGTATCGCTCTGCTGTTGATTATCACGATCGGCTTCATGGGTTGTGCCGGCGGCGCCAAGAGCGACACGATCAAGATCGGTTGGTTGGGTCCCCGGACTGGCGATACCGCCTTGTGGGGCCAGGCCGAGTACGACACGGTCGTCATGCTCGCCGAAGACCTGAACGCCAAGGGCGGCGTCGATGTCGGCGGCAAGAAGTACAAGGTCGAGATCATAGGCTACGACGACAAGGGCGATTCGACCGAGGCTGTCAATATCGCCAAGCGCCTGACGAGCCAGGACAAGGTCGTCGCCATAGTCGGTCCCCAGGGTTCCGGCGAAGCGATCCCGATAGCGCCCGTCATGAATGACGCCAAGGTACCGGCCGTCGCCACCACAGCGACCAACCCCAGAGTAACGGTCACCTAATCCGGCGCGCTCAACCAGTACATGTTCCGCGCATGCTTCACCGACCCCTATCAGGGCAGCGTCGCGGCGACCTACGCCTACGAGAAGCTCGGCAAGCGCAACGCCGCCATATTCATGACGGTTGACGATGCCTATTCCGCCGGTCTCACGCAGTTCTTCAAGGAAAGCTTCATCAAGCTCGGCGGCAAGATCGTCGAGGAAGTCAGCTTCACCGCCGGCGAAAAGGATTTCCGCGCGCCATTGACCAAGATCAAGGCCGCCAATCCCGACGTCATCTTCTCACCGAATTATTACACCGACGTCGCCCTCAGCGCCAAGCAGGCCAGGGAACTCGGCATCACCTCCGTGATGCTCGGTGGCGACGGCTGGCCGTCGGAGAACCTTATATCGTTGGCCGGGACGGCGCTCGAAGGCTGCTTCTTCGTCAACCACCTCGACTTCAACGATCCGACCGTGGCGGATTTCAAGAACGCGTACAAGGCCAAGTACAACAAGAATGCGGAATTGAACTCCTACATGGCGAATGACGCTTTCCTGATGGTCATCGACGCCATTACGCGCGCCAAGTCCATCAAGAGCGAAGATGTGATGAAGGCCCTCGAGACCACCGATATCGTAGGCGTTACTGGTCATATCAAGATCGGGCCGACCCACGATCCCGTGGCAAAGGACGCCGCCATCATCAAGATCGTAGGTCCGGACATGCTCTTCCAGGAAAAGATCCAGGGCAAGTAATCGTTCCACGAATAACCGATCCGGTTCCCTGGTGGAGTAAACGATGGGCTGTCAGCCCATCGTTTTGCCGCCCTGCGGCCGGATCGGTTAGTTTTGCCACGAAAAGGGAGTGAACGATGGCCCAATTCCTGCAACAGTTGATAAACGGGATCTCGATTGGATCGATATACGCCCTGATGGCCGTCGGTTATTCCCTGGTGTATTCAATAATGAACTTTTCCAATTTCGCGCACGGCTCCGTCATCATGCTCGGAGCCTATTTCGGTTACTACTCCATGATTTTGCTCGGGTTTCCGTTCTGGCTGTCTTTCCTGACAGCCGCGGCAGGGACCGCCGTCGTCGCCGTGATCGTCGAGCGCTTGGCATACAAGCCGCTACGCGACCGGAAGGCTCCGTTCCTCTATTTCATCATCACGGCGATGGGCGCTTCTATTTTCATCGACAACCTTGTCATAGCGACGATCGGCCCCACGCCCAAGATGTTCCCGGAAATATTCCCGCCGGGGCCCATATTGCTCGGCGACATCGCCCTGGGGCGCATCGACTTGGCTATGTTCGTTATCTCCGCCGTCTGCCTCGTCGGGCTTATCCTGTTCGTCGACCACACGAAAATGGGCAAGGCCATCCAGGCGACAGCTTACAACATGAAAGCAAGCGCCCTTATGGGCGTCAACACCAGTTTTATAATCATCGTGGTATTCGCAATCGGCGGCGCCCTGGCCGGTATCGCGGGGGTGCTCTACGGCATGAAATACCAGGTGTTCCCCCAGATCGGCGCCATCACGCTCAAGTCATTCATAGCCGCGGTGTTCGGGGGGCTCGGCAGCCTGCCTGGCGCCCTGCTCGGCGCGCTTCTCCTGGGCATGATCGAGACGCTTGTTTCCGGTTACCTTTCGACCCAGTACCGCGACTTGATAGCCTTCCTGATACTCATCACGATGCTCGTCGTCCGACCCACGGGAATCATGGGCAAGAACGCCGAGGACAAGGCCTAGGAGGGCGCATGGAATACATTCTGGGCATCATGATCCTTTCGGCGATAAACCTCGTGGCCGTGCTCGGGTTGTCGATCCTGACCGGGTTCACAGGGCTCTTTTCGTTCGGGCACGCGGGTTTCATGGCGATAGGGGCGTACGTCTCGGCGATAGTCACCGCCCGTATGCACTTGCCGTTCGGAGCCGGAAACTTCATCGTAGGTATAGTGGCGGCCGGGCTCGTCGCCGGTCTCATCAGCATATTCCTGGGGCGCCTCACCCTCAAGCTCAAAGGTGACTACTTCTGCATCGCGACGATGGGTTTCGGCGAGGCCATCCGGTTGCTCCTGAACAACTGGAAATGGGTCGGCGGCGCGCGCGGTTGGGAGAGCATACCGCAGTTCGACGGAATCTCGACCGTCATCCCCTTCGCAGTCGCGGCGGTCGCCGTGGTAGTTTCATGGAACATTGTCAATTCGCGGCAGGGCAGGAACATGGTGGCCGTCCGC
>CAZKJA010000019.1:7483-12380 GCA_964552925.1 uncultured Treponemataceae bacterium | reverse complement strand
GAGGAACTGGCGGCGCAGATGGCGGGCATAAACGTCATGCGAACGAAAATGGTCGCCCTGGTCACGAGCGCCATACTCGCGGGCATCGCCGGCGCGCTGATGGCCAATTTCGTGGGTTTCATAGCGCCAAAAACATTCAACATGGTTAAATCGACGGAGCTCACCATCACCGTCATATTCGGCGGCTTGGGATCGATCTCGGGCTCGGTGCTTGGGGCGATACTGCTTACAGCGCTTCCGGAAATATTCCGGGCCTTTGCCAACTGGAGGCTCGTATTCTACGGATTGGCAGTCATAGTGATCATGGTGGGGAGGCCGCAGGGCCTGATAGGCGGCATGGAACTGACCCCTGCGGGGATCAGGAAAGCTGTGGCTGCCAGGATCGCCAGGCGCGCGGCAGTCCCGGCTGCCTACGGGGAGGAACGGCGATGAACGCGACGCCTATCCTTGAGGTAAAGGGCCTGACCAAGCTGTTCGGCGGACTGGCGGCTGTCAACGACGTAAGCTTCCGGGTCGATGATGGCGAGATCGCCGGCTTGATCGGCCCCAATGGCGCCGGCAAGACCACCATTTTCAACCTGGTCACGGGCGTCTACAAGGTCCCCTCGGGCGTCATCGAATTCAGGGGAAAGCCCATCCACAACCGCGAGCCGTACCGGATCGTCGAGCTCGGGATAACCAGGACCTTCCAGAACATCAGGCTGTTCAAGAACATGTCGGTGTTCGACAATGTCCTGACCGCGTGCCATATGAGCGCCGGGTACGGCCTCGCCGATTCAATCCTGCGCTTGCCGCGGTACCGGCGCGAGGAAGTGGAGCTTCGCGCCAAGGCCGGGGAACTCCTCGATATCCTGGGGTTGTCGGAGCGGTCCGAGGTCACCGCGAACAACCTGCCCTATGGCCTGCAACGCCGCCTCGAAATAACCCGAGCCCTCGCCCTCGATCCCGAACTTCTCCTGCTCGACGAACCAGCGGCCGGCATGAACCCGGATGAAACGGAGCAGCTGATGCGGCTGATAGTCGATATCCGCCAGCGGTTCAAATTGTCCGTGCTGGTCATAGAGCACCACATGGACCTTATCATGGGTATTTGCGACCACATCCATGTCCTCAATTTCGGCTGTACGCTCGCGGACGGCAGGGCTTCGGACGTTGCCAACGATCCGCGGGTCGTCGAAGCGTACCTCGGCGTAGAGGAGACGAAATGAACATGCTCAGCGTTCGTGACCTCCGCGTCGCTTACGGCGGCATCAAGGCTCTCCGGGGAGTTTCCCTGGACGTGGAACAAGGTGAAATAGTGACTATCATCGGCGCCAACGGAGCCGGGAAGTCGACTCTGCTCAACACCATTTCCGGGTTTTTGAAACCGAGCAGCGGATCGGTAAGCTTCAAGGGCGAGGCGATAGGGCGGAGCCCCTCGCGGATAGTCAAGGCGGGTATCTGCCATGTACCGGAAGGCCGGCTCATCTTCGCCAACCTGACGGTCGAGGACAACCTCATGCTGGGCGCTTACCTCAGGTCGGACCGGGTTAAGATAGCCGCGGATCTGGCTCAGGTCTTCGTACTGTTCCCGCGGCTTTTTGAACGCCGGAAACAGGTAGCCGGAACGCTCTCGGGCGGCGAGCAACAGATGCTCGCGATGGGCCGGGCGCTTATGACCGATGGAGATCTGGTATTGCTCGACGAGCCGTCGCTCGGGCTCGCGCCGTTGCTCGTGCAAACCGTTTTCAACATCATCGGGAACATACGCGCGTTGGGAAAGACGATCCTGCTCGTCGAGCAAAACGCATTCAAGGCCTTGGCCATAGCCGATCGGGCCTACGTTCTAGAGCAAGGAATCATGGTCAAGGAAGGACTTGCGAAAGATATCGCGCAGGATCCGGCCGTCAAGGCGGCATACCTCGGAGCCCGTTCGACGCAAATCAGAGCCTGTTGAGAGGGAGGATATAATGATTCCAAAACAGGTGATCACGGCGGCCCAAGCCGCCTCCATGGTAAAGGACGGCGACGTCGTCCATCTTGGAGGCTTCCTGGGAGTAGGTTCCCCCGATACCGTCACGCGGGCGCTGGTCGCCGCCGGCACGAGGAATTTGACAATGGTATGCAACGATTCGGGAATCCATGACGAGTCGAAAGGCAGGTCGACGGGCCCGGCGCCGCTTATAAAGGTCAAGGCGTGTTCGACTATCATCACTTCGCATATAGGCACCAACCCCGAGACTCAGCGTCAGATGAACGCCGGCGAGACGAAGATAGTCCTGGTGCCCCAGGGCACCCTGGCAGAACGCGTCCGCGCGGCGGGCAACGGGCTCGGCGGCGTCCTGACGGCTACCGGCATAGGCACCGAGGTCGAGGACGGCAAGCGGACGATGGTCGTTGGCGGCAAGAAGTACATAGTGGAAGAGGCGTTGCCCGGCGATGTCGCGCTCATCAAGGCGAAGAAGGGGGACAAGGCCGGCAACCTCGTCTATTCGAAGACGGCGCGCAACTTCAACCCGCTCATGGCGATGGCCTGCGCCCTTGTGATAGCCGAGGTCGAGGAGCTCGTCGAGATTGGCGAGATCGACCCCGACCAGGTGCACACGCCGAGCATCTTCGTGGACTACATCGTCAAGACGGAATAGGGAGTGCCGAGATGCTCGAATACACCGAGAACAAGGAAGTGATCGCTCGCAGGATAGCGCTGTTCTTCAGCTCCGGGGATGTAGTCAACCTTGGCATTGGCTTGCCGACCCTTGTAGGCAACTTCGTGCCCCGCGAAGTCACTGTAATTCTGCAGTCCGAGAACGGGATGATGGGTTTGGGTCCGATGCCCGAGAAGGGCAAGGAAGACAAGGACCTGACAAACGCCGGCGGCGTGCCGGTGACGGTCTTGCCGGGCGGCGCCTTCTTCGATTCGGCTACAAGTTTCGGCATAATCCGGGGCGGGCATGTTGACTTCACCGTGCTCGGCGTCCTGGAGGTCGACCAGGAGGGCAACCTTGCCAACTACAAGATCCCCGGCAAGATGGTTCCCGGCATGGGCGGAGCGATGGACCTCGTCGCGGGCTCGAAGACTGTGATTGCCGCGACGACCCATCTGGAAAAATCAGGTTCATCCAAGTTGAAGAGGCGTTGCACCCTTCCCCTGACTGCCGCCAATGAAGTTGACATAGTGGTGACAGACGTCGGCTACTTCTCTTTCCAGGGCGGCAAGTTTCTCCTCAAGGAATACTTCGCGCCGTATACGCCCGAATGGATACTCGAGCATACAGACGCCGATGTAATCGTCGCCCAGGACTGCAAAGAATACCGGTAGGCATGCGGATCAGGGAAATATAATCATGAAAAAGTGAAGCATGTGGTTGACGAGAGCAGGGAAGAGGGGAAGAATTGCCCTGAGCTTTCTGTGAAGCCATAATGTTTTCTGGGCCGTGCTCGTAATCCCAATTTCCTGCGAAGCGCCTTATATAGCCTTCTCATATAGCCTTTACAGCTCTAAAAAAAATGAAAAGCGGGAACTTCAATAGCTTGTAATACCCATTCGGATCAGCATTCCTGAATTGTTCCAAAGGCAGTGGTTCAATCATCTTCTCTATCACAAATCCATTTCCAGTCAGTGCTTCCGTAATTGTTCCCAGACTATGGTAGTAGCTTTTCATTATTACTTCTGTTTTAAAGCCTTTCCATTTACAGTGAACTTCTTTTGTCTCGTAATAATTCTCTATACCGTTATGTCCATAGGAAAAAAATGGATGCTCCGTTGAAAAAACAAACCATCCTTTTGATTTCAACACTCTGGAAAATTCAGAAAATACTGAGAATAGATCTTTCAAATATGTAATAGTCAGCGCGCTTACGATTCCATCAAAACTATTGTCTTTGAAATAGTATAAAGGTTCTTCCAAATTTGCTTTGATGAACTTCGCATTTTCTTTATTGCGCTTGATGGCATGCCTTAGCATATTTTCGTTTGCATCAACTCCTACTACCCTGGCTCCCTTATTGATCAACCATTCGGTATAGATTCCTGTCCCGCAACCAGCCTCGAATATTTCCATGTCCTCAATTTCATAAATCAGTGATTGTACCGCGGGTCTATCATAAAATGCATTGTGTGGTTTTTTTTGTATTATTTCTGCATAGGAATCTGCTAATTGATCATATGCTTGTTGCGGTAAAGAATCCTTCATGCCTATCCCTTGTTTTCTGGTTGAAGCGATTGGTTGATTGGTGCTATTTTTTCATTCACCCTTTTTTTAATCTCTTCATTGTCAGCAGCCTGTTGGTACGAAAAACAAAACAATGTACAATCGGTTCATATTTTCCCTCCTGAAATGATACATCCATCATGCACCATGCACATGATGCATGAATCCAACAAATAGTATGCCTTTACTCATTTTTTTATGCCTGGAAAAATCTCTCCCTCGTCTTCTCTGTGTCTCTGTGCCGAATTTTCTTCTACTCAGCCCTCAGCCCACAGCTTGACTAGTTCAATCGTGGTGTCGACGGCCAGGACCATCTCCGAGGCGCTCGCCCATTCGTAACGGCTATGGAAATTGTGCATGCCGGCGAAGACGTTCGGGGTGGGGACTCCCATCTCGGTGAGCCTGGCGCCGTCGGTGCCGCCGCGGATTGGCTTGGAATACGGCTCGGCTCCGGCCCTGCGCGCGGCTTCGTTGAGAAGTTCCAGGACATTTGGGCTGAGTTCGAGTTTTTTCTTCATGTTCAGGTACTGCTTGCGGATATCGACCGCGACCTTGCCGCCGGGAAATTGAGCCTCGATGGCCGTGGCTAAAGCGCGGACGGTTTCCTGGCGGCGAGAACTGCCTTCGTCTGAGAAGTCCCTGAGGAGCATGTCGACTGTAGCCGATTCTATCCCGCCGTGGATCTCCTGCGCGTGGTAGTAGCCGTA
>CAZKJA010000019.1:0-7473 GCA_964552925.1 uncultured Treponemataceae bacterium | reverse complement strand
GCGCGGGAGCATCGCCACGAAACTTGCCGCCATCGAGACGGCGTTGGCCATCACGCCGCGCGCGTAACCGGGGTGGGACGACTTGCCGGTAAACTGGAGCTTCGCCTCGTACGCGGTGAAGCATTCCGACTCTATCTCGCCGCCGCGACCGCCGTCGAAAGTGTAGCAGGCGTCAAGGCGGACATGTTCGAGAGGGAAGCCATCCATGCCCTTGCCCGTCTCCTCGTCCGGCGTAAAGATAGCGTACAACGGACCGTGGGCCTTGGACGCGTCCCGGAGGATTGCCGATAACGCGGTCATCACTATTGCTATGCCGCACTTGTCGTCGGCGCCGAGCAGGGTGGTGCCGTCGGTCACGACGAGCGTGTCGCCTACGTACTCCTTTAGCTCTGCAAAGTCGGCGGGGTCGAGCGTCCAGCCCGGCGATAGTTCCACCGCCTTCCCGTCGTACCCGGTGACGACACGCGGTTTGACATCGGCTCCGCTGACTTCGCTCGACGTATCGATATGGGCCATCAGCCCGATCGAAGCTTTCTTTTCCAGGCCCGGCGACGCGGGAATGCGCGCGATGACGAAGCACTTTTCGTCGAGCGTGACATCAGCGATCCCCAGCGCCTTGAGCTCGCCGACGAGGAGGCGCGCGAGGTTCCATTGACTTGGGGTCGATGGGATGACGGGCGCGTGCCGGTCGCTTGTGGTTTCGATTTTGGCGTAGCGCACGAGGCGCTCGATCGTCTCGGCCGTATGCGGCCTTTTCAATAGCGAACTGATGTCTTTCATTATCGAGAGTATGGCGGCGGGTCTGGATTTTTTCAAGGTGAGAGCGGCATCGGGCAAAATCGAAGTCAGGGAGGATAAGTCTCAGGCGGGCGAGTCATCGAGTAAATGCTCGGCCAGCTTCAGGTTGCGGAATGCCAGCGCTATCTGCGTAAGGGCTTCCAGATGGCTTTCGGGCCCCGCGTCATCCGGGGACACGAGGACGACGACGATCCTGACCGGAGACTGCAACGCCACCAGCGGCCAGCCTGCCTTGTTCGCCCCTACGGCGAGCACGGGGATTGCGGGGCCTTTCGCGTGTCCGTGCAGGAGAAGTATGCCCGGCGCCAACTCGATCGGTTCCTTCCGGGCGACAGCCGAAAAATCGGTCGCCATCCTGCCCGCCAAGCCGCGGTCGTGCGGGAAGATTGTAGCCATCAGGCGCCTGATCGCGTCGACGAGCGCGGGTTCGCCCAGGTTGGTCAGGACCCTGCCGGACTCGTACGCCGACGACAGAAGCGGCGGCCATCTGTCCTCCTCCTTGGGAGTTGCCGTTTTTGTCGGTGCCATAGGGCCGGATTTCTGACCGGACTCCGCCTCTGAATCATCGACACCCGCGGTTTCCTCTTCCGGCGGCGTTGGCGTGGGACTCTTTTCACTGGGGGTGAACCAGAGCGCGATGGATGAATCGGGGTACGCGCCGGCCAGGATCACCGGCAGGCGCTCGTGCCCTGGATTCCAGGCACGGGAACCGGGGCGCGCCACGAAGATTACGAAACCCGTATCGTGGGAGGATACGGTGCCCAGCGTCGCAGGCGCGTCCCTCCAGGAGCTGATCGATTTGGTCGCGCGCATGGGAAGTATGCCGCAGGATGCTTCCACGAGGACCGACGCCTCAGCGCCGACCATCAATGCGTCGATGGTCCTGGACGAATGTGCCCACGCGCGGTGGATAGCCGCGATGGCCCTGTGGAAATCCGGCCCCATCCCGGCGCCGGCGATAGCTACTATGACAATCCTCTTGCTCGACGGGAATCGCTCTGGTTTTCTAATCGATACGACGCTGTCCTGGAAGGCCGCGAGCAGCCTGGACAGGTTGGAACCCGACTCTCCGGCGGTACCGGTCCTGCCGCTGGAACCCACCACGATCATATCGGCGTGCCGCTCGGATGCCGCCCGCGCGAGGCCTTCCTCCACGGTGGCCGAGACCAGTACCGAAGGCAGTATCCGGAGCCCGGCCGAGGTCCCGGCCAGCACGCAGTGCACGAGCGCGTCCTCGGCTTCGGCCGGTTCGAGTCCGCTTTCGCCCGGCGACGCCGCGACGCACACGGCTCGCACCGGTTCGGTGTCGGCGTTGAGTGCCGCCGCGAATTCGACACCGCACGCGCCGCCATCTCCGCGCGAGACGCCGACTATGGCTTTGTAGGGTTCCAGACCTTCGGCAATCCCTCCGGTGTCGCCGCTTCGCCGGGAAAACGGGGCAGCCAGGGTCAATGAAAGCGCGGCGCCGGCTATGGCGGGATCGACGGACAAACCGGCGCGTTTGGCGGCTAAAAGCGCGGCGAACGCGAAGGCTTCCGTCGGAAACACCGGCTTGCCGCTGCCGGCGATGAGCCCGCCGAGCAACGATGCTGTCGCGAAGGCGGCTGCCATCAGTATGATCGTCGGGACGGAGTCGGACAACATATCGATCGATAATCCCATGCCGGCCACGAACGCCAGGGCCATCCCCGCTTCCCGCAAGCGCCAGGCAGGGGACACGCCGGCGCTTTTTTCACGGCCGGCCATGGTTTCCCGCGAGCGGTTTCCGGTCATGCCGGTCAACAAACCGGCGGCAAGGCCAGCCGACGGCCACGAGGCGCCAGCGATCCTTGTCGCCCAGGCAAAACCGAGCGGCAACGAGAATCCGTGGGCCTTGACCGGGTTTTTGGCGAATCCCGGCAACAGCGCGAGCTTGAAGAGGATGAGTGCGGCTACCCCGGCCGATAAGAGAGCTATCCGCAGTCCCGGACCCGCTCCGGTTGTCACGAAGGCCAAGGCCAGGCACGCGGCGAACAATCTTGGCAGGCTGCCTTCCGTCGATAGCCAGTATGCCGATGCCAGGGAACAAGTCATCATCGCGATTGATAGCGTTGACGATCCCCTTCCTTGCTCTATCGTCATGGCAATCCCCAGAGCCAGCAGCGCCGACGTGGCCATTGCCGCGGCTCCCCGCAGGTTCTCCGGCAGCGATTTGGCCCCTTTGTATCGTCTGCCGCCCGCAGTCAAGGCCGTCGAGCCCAAGGCAAAGAGCGCGAACGCGCCCGCCGCGTCGGTAAGCAGCATGAAACCCGCTCCGGAGACTATCGCGATCCCCGGCGCAAGCCGCAAGGCGAGGGCGGTGAACGCCGCACCGAGAGCCACGAGTATCCCGTAGGCGGCGCTTCCGAGCCAGGGAATCGCCGCCGAGACCAAGGCCCGCACAACCAGGTAGCTGAGCATGGGTATCAGGATCGGCGCGTATTCCAGGCTTGTTTCCATTATACTCATCTAAAATAGGTTAATTTTGGCTCCGGCGCAAGGTTTCGGGATGGATGTCATTTTGGGGACTGGAAATCCCCCAGGAACACGACCTCGGGGACGAGGTCGAACCCGAAGTCTTTCGTTAACGGACTTTACACTGGCTTTTTGCCTTGAAACCCCAACAACGATCTTTGTCCCATTCCGATACTATTTTCCCAGCCTTTGCCTGATTTGCCAGGACACCCATCCGGGTGCCACCATCGTACTGAGTTCCCCTTCCGGGTGCCCGCGTTTCTTATTGATTGCCGTCTGGACGATGGTATTCTTTCTGGCCGCTTTTCTATCCCCTTACAGATGTGGAATCTCATGCCTGACGCGAGTCTGTTTTCTGCCGTGGTATTCCCGCACATGTAGGGCCCAAATCGTTTCAGGCAGATGCTTCCTGGAAAACGTTTAAATCCGTCGGGATAGGACTGCTTCCCTTGGAAAAACTGGATATCGCTATGATAAGCCTGAAGAACGCAAACTGCCCCGATTCAGGTATCAGTGCGAGAGTATCCGGGTTCAATTGTCCCCCCTATAGCTCTTGCCCGAGCGGTCGAACCGCGCTCGATGAGTCTGGGTGAGTACTCAACGCGTGTTATTGTATGGGGAGCAAGTTGGGCATCCGTAATCCCGCTCATTCGGCTGTAGAGAATGGCGAAGGCATGGTGCCCCTTGTCGACTATAAAATTGTCAACGGTGGTGAGGGAAATCGGGGAAAGCCGCGAAGGAAAAATATTATCGAAACCGCAAACACTGTAATCGCGCGGTATATGAAATTCCTCGGTAGTGATGGCATCGATGATCCCATAGGCTACCATATCATTGACCGCAACGAAGGCAGTTATATTGCTGTTTTTTAATCCTTCCTTTGCAAACTCATAGCCTATGTGATGCTCAATGAAAAGGTCGTTCAATTCCTCGTTTGGTACGATATCGCGTGAAATGACGAGGACAGTACTCTGTGGGCATTCAGCGCGGAAGGTGTCTTCGAGTCCCTTGAGTCGACGTATACGCATGTTGTTTGCAGCATCGAGGGTTGTAGAGATATATGCAATATGCTCATGCCCCAAGTCTATAAGATGCTTTGCGATCAATACACCGGCGCCGTAATTGTCCATTTCTACAGTGTCAATATTAAGCGCAGAACCTTTGTCGCCAATGAGTACAACAGGAATATGCTTGCTTGCTATTTCAGTCGCATTGGGCGCCTGAGGAGGCATGGCGAAAATAATGCCGGAAACTTGAGATTCCTGAAGTACCGCGAGGTTCCTAGCTTCGATTTCCGGAGATCTATAGGTATTCAACGTGATGATCTGGAAATTCTTCTGGAAAGCCGCTTGCTCTATTGCCTGGACAAGTGTTGAGTAGTAGGGGTTCGAGATGTTGGGACAAAGCACCGCAACAATATTTTTGCCTGATAACTGCCCCCCCCTGCTCATACTGTCTTTTTTTGAGTATCCAAGCTGTTCGGCCGCCGCCAGAACAAGACGGATGGTTTTCTGTGAGAACGATGCGTCGCTTTTTTTGTTCAATATCATTGATACCGATGCCTGTGAGAACCCCGTGAGTTCTGCGATGTGCTTCAGAGTTGGGCTGGTTTTCTCTTTCATTTATCCATTGCTCGCATTCTAGAATTCATCATGAGCAAATAGTACCGTTTGATCCTATAATATGCAATGTTAAAATGAAATATCTATTAAATATTTAATGAAATTGTTTGATTGAACGTATCGGCGTGCAAATTATTTGACAAATCTATAAACTGGTTATAATATTGAATTGAAACATACATAATATTTTATTGAAAGTTTCAATAATATGCATATTGATCCTGTAGATGGCTTCTGTGAATATTTTTATGAAAAACATGTGATGAGGAGCAGGTGATGCATGTTTTCTATTCGGAACTGTGCATGATCGGTGGCGATGTTGAATCAAATGTCCACAGCCTCATCACGCATGGGGCTGAAAATATCGAACTCATGCTCGATGGCGAAGGATGGAACGATTTTCATTTGAAGATCGAAGCATTGGCATCCATCCTCAATAAAAAGAATGTTGGCTACTCGGTGCACGTACCAGTGTGGGACGCGAACCTGACGAGCGAAAACGCTCAGTTGCGAAACGCTGTCTTGGAATCCTACAAAGCAACCATTGCTTTTGCGTCGCGAATCAAAGCAAGGCATGTGGTACTTCATACTGGCTGGTGTGCGGATCCTCACTTTTCGAAGGAGATAGCCAGGATACGCGCAAAAGATTTTCTTGAAACTCTTGTCGATTTCAACAAGGCATATGGTCAACTCCTTCTTGTCGAAAACATCGGCTCTACTGCAGCTTCACTGTTCACGCAAAAGCAGTTTGTCGATTTTCTCGATGGTTTCCCTGCAGAGGTGGGGTATGTCGTAGACATCGGACATGCCCATATAAACGAATGGGAGATTGAATCATTGCTTCACGAGCTTGGTGACAAGCTATACGCCTTGCATATCCATGACAATGATGGGCTCCATGACGAGCATGCTCCGATAGGCGAGGGCAACATTGACTGGGAAGGGGTTCTAGGGGCAGCGATGGACACCAAAAAGGACCTCAGCTTGATCCTTGAATATAATATTGGAACCAATCTCAAGAGACTGGCCGAAGGCAAGTCTTATATAGAAAGCACAATAAAGAGGAGGGCGCTGGCAGAATCCGCGATGTGATCATCGTTGCTTCGCTGATGGCGGTGATCACTTTGAAAGGTTACCTTCATAAAAGTACCGACTATTTAAAGTGTGGGATGACTAGTGAAGGTTAAATTCGAAAGGCTAAAGTCATTTTTATCAAGGGAGGCAGAGTATGAGAAAAATCGGTTTTCTTTTGGTATTGGTGCTGTGCTTTACTCTCGCGCCAATAGTGCAAAACGATTCCCTGTTGGCGGCGGCCGACAAGGTGGTCACCCTCGACATGTATTTCCCTGTCGCGGTTGGAGGTGGCCCCGATAAGTTGATCAGTGCTTTGTGCGAACAATTTCATTTGGAGTACCCAAATATAAAAGTCAATCCTGTTTATTCTGGAAGCTATGCTGATACAAGGACAAAAGTACAGGCCGCGATCAAAGGACACAATACGCCTGCGGTCGCGCTCATGTTCTCTATTGATTTATTCTCGCTTATGTCGATGAATGCCATTCTTGACTATGATGGTCTTTGCACGACCACAGAAGAAAAATCCTGGTTGACAGGTTTTTATGAAGGCTTCATGAAGAATGCCCAGACTGGTGGTAAAACGTATGGGATTCCTTGGCAGAGAAGTACGATTGTTCTCTACTACAACAAAGACGCATTCAGGCAGGCAGGGCTTGATCCGGAAAAGCCGCCTGCAACATGGTCTGAGCTTGAAGCCTATGCTAAAAAACTGACCAAAGTTGAAAATGGCTCCACCGTACGCTACGGGATAGAAATCCCTTCTGATAAAGCTGGTTATGCGTATTGGATGCTACAAACCTTCTGCACACAACAAAACGGTTTTAATTTGATGAACCAGGATGGTACCGAAGTGTATTTCAACGATCCCAGAACCATTAAAGGGATTACCTTCTGGAAAAGCTTATCTGATAAGGGTTGCCAACCGCGTGGCACTACTGCATGGGCTACTACGCCTACTGACTTTCTGGAGCAGAGAGCTGCAATGATTTATCACACAACAGGCAATCTTACCAATATCAGAAAGAACGCGAAATTTGATTTTGGTGTTGCAATGCTTCCTGCTGATACCTCGAGAGGTTCACCGACCGGTGGAGGAAATTTCTATCTGTTTAAAGGTGTACCCAAAGAACAAACTCAGGCGGCTTTTACGTTTGTCAAATGGATGACTTCTAATGCGGATCGCGTCGCTCAATGGAGCATTGATACTGGATATGTTGCAACACGACCAGCTGCATACGAAACTCAGAGAATGAAAGACTATGTTGCCAAGTTCCCGCAGGCACTTATCGCACGTGATCAGCTGAAATATGGCCATGCGGAGTTTTCTGTATACGATCAGGGAAGTGTGCAGAAATTACTCGATGATGCAATTGAGTTGATCATGACAGGCCAGAAGAGTCCTGAAGTGGCACTGAATGCTGCACAGACTCAGGCCGATGTGATCCTGAAGCAGTACAGGAAAAAATGATTCTGTTCAAGCAAG
>CAZKJA010000018.1:8543-20106 GCA_964552925.1 uncultured Treponemataceae bacterium | reverse complement strand
GCGCCGGATAGATCGTCTATCAATTTTTCGTATAACGGCGGATTCTGGAAGGGGTTGACCTGAAGGATTGAAATGAGTGCCTTCGTTCCATCTTTCAATCCGGATTCGATTATTTTTCTTAAATCTTTTTGCGCCTGCCTCGTGTAGACATGTTCCGTGCCGTGTCCCGAAGCGCCTTCGCTTTGCCCGTGCTCCATCGGCATGGGTAAGGAAATAGGTCCACTTATCAACACAAGATACAAGTTGATCAGATTCTGGTTTAACGCATCTGGAGTTTCCACTTGTCATTGTAATGCTTCTGAACCTCTCCCCCCATCGTATCCATCTGTTGCCGGACATAGGCCCACGTCCAACCATTGCGGTATCGGGGGTCTGGTTCTCCTTTTGTATCCTCAAAATAGGTCAAACTCTTCACCGCACCAAAGAGACCGGGTTCACCATACTTCAACTCATAGTTCTGCACGGAGAGAAGAAGAGGGATGCCATTCTGGTGCAATAGTAACAAGTCCGAGAAATCCTTCTTTGACCCTCGCCTTGAGACTGCATTTATCTTCATTGCTGAAATATCCGGGATAGATGAAAGCCTGACACCATCGATCGTCTCATGTTGAGCGATTGTAGTATAAACATGCTGCAGGATATCAAGCTTGATCCCGGCATAGTACGCAGTGATGCTGCCCTTTGACACTCTCTCAATAGTGCAGCCAGGAAGAAAAAGCTCCAAACGTTGACTAATAGCACTCGAGTCGTACTCTGATAGGGACAATAGATCGATGTCATCGGATTCCCTGTAGCCGAAACGAAGCGCTAGAGATGTGCCGCCTACAAGGTAGAATTGATCAAGTTCTCGCCATCCCATCAGGATATCGAGAGTGCGCTTAAGCTCCGGACAGACAGCTTCAACGTGCAACACGCCGAGGCTCCAGGATATTGTCGAGAAAGATCCTCTCGCGCTCCGGAATATTGAGCCGCGGAGCCAAGTCAGTAATTTGTGCTTTGGGTACGTTGCTGATCAAAAGCGACCAGTCCCTGGCCCGCCCATACGTTAACACCCGCTCAATCAACCATTTCAGATGATCCGTACTGGTAACAGTATTTTGACGAACATCCCAAAATAGTTCGCGAGAGAGGCTCTGTACCCAAGTTCCTTTTTTGATCTCCATATTACTATTGAAAACTCAAACCAGCCCAATTTCTTCCATTGACAGACCGGTGACAGCGGCGATGTCATCGATCGGCATCCCGAGAGCTTTCATCTTTTGTACTGTGTCCCGAAGCGCTTCAGCCTTCCCTTCAGCCTTCCCTTCAGCCTTCCCTTCGGCTTTGCCTTCCTCATAGCCGGTCCGTTTGTAGCTCGCTATGATGTGCTGGTAGTTCTTGCGCATGTCGTAGGCGTGGCGCATTTTCTCGCTTCTGGTAATTTCTATCATCATTTCCACCGCCTCCTCGAATACCGGATCGCCCAGAGCAGTCACGATCGCTTTGGCTTCAGCTCCATCCGCATGGGAAAGAAAATAAGTCCACTTATCTACATCCTTGAGTATACCTTGTCCAGGTTTTCGGTTCAACCTAACTAAAACAGGCAATTCCACTGTCATGATGCTGGCGTCTTCATGCAGGATTCTACCGGTCATGGGGCAATGGAAGCGGAAGAGATGGAGCCAGTGCCCGTCCCTGAACATGGCCTTGTCGAGAATCCAGATCGAGATGACGGGCCGATGGGTGTAGTAATCCTGGCTTCTGCCGAGTTGTCGATAGTATAGCTGAGCCCAGTTATGGATCATCCGCTGAGACAAACCGGTATGGGAGGAAACTTGCATTTCCAGCTGTATATCCCTACCGTTCGCGTCCTTGTACAGAATATCAAGCTCACTGCTCTTCTCGCCCACGAATTCCGCCAGGCGGAACGGGTTCTGGATCTTGAGGTCGACGGCAACAGGAAGTCCGGCGGCTTCAAGCATCGCGTTGACAAAGCTCTTGGTCAGCGCCGGGTGTTCCGGACTGCCGAACAATTTCTTGAAGACAATGTCAACCCGCGGATCTATATCGATGATCATGGGAGCCTCCACGGCCATCGATACGGTTCCCAGTGCCCGGACGCATGAGCCCTTCAGCCACTCTGCAGTAAAGGCGGCCGGCTTACCCCCTCCAAGCCCCCACAGCCGCCTTGAACGCGGCGCGCGAGCCTTCTATCGTCGACTCGGGGACGCAGTAGCTCAGGCGGAACCAGTGGGGGTAACCGAAGCCGACACCGGGGACGGCGAGCACGCCGTGGTCCTTTAAGGCCATTGCGAAGGTGACGTCGCTGGACTCGCCGGGAGCCGGGGCTGGGCCGCCTTCGGGGACCTCGCAGAACAGGTAGAAGGCGCCTTCGGGGGTGGCGAATCGGATGCCGGCGTCGCGGAGGGCAGCGGTGAGCATGTCGCGCCGCCTGGCGTAGCGCGAGACGTCGGCCTTGGCGCGCCAGGTGGCGGTGACGGCCCGCTGCATAAGCGCGGGGGCGTTGACGAATCCGAGGACGCGGTTGCTCGTGGTCAGCCCGGCCATAAGGAGGGGTTTGTCGACGATGCCCGGGTTGACGGCAATGTAGCCGAGGCGCTCGCCGGGTATCGAAAGGGATTTGGAGAAGCTCGAGGCGACGATGGTCTCGGCATAGGCGGGCATCACGGGCGGCACGGTGATGCCGTCGTAGGCTATGTCGCGGTACGGCTCGTCGACGACGAGGTACGGCGCGCGGCCGGTCTTCGCGGCGTGGGCTGCAAGCACGTCCGCGAGTGCATCTATCGCCTTGGCGGGGTACACGCGGCCCGAGGGGTTGTTCGGGCTGTTCAGGATGACGGCGGCTGTCCGTGGCGACAGGACTCGCGCGACTGCGGCGGGGTCGAGGGAGAAATCCGGGGCGGAATCGGCGACGACGAGTACGCCATGGTGGTTTTCCACGTACGCGCCGTATTCGGCGAAGTACGGGCGGATCGCGACGACCTCGTCGCCCGGGTTGAGCACGGTCTTGAAGATGACGTTGAGGGCGCCGGCGGCCCCGGTCGTCATCACGATGTCGTCGGCGGTGGCTTTCACAGCGTGTTCGAGGGACACCTTCTCGGCCATAGCGGCGCGGGCGGAGCGATAGCCTGAGTTCATCATGTAGGCGTGCGAACCGAGTTCGTCGCTGGCGACGGCATCGCGCAAAGCCTGGATGAACTCGGGCGGCGGTTCCAGATCGGGATTGCCGAGGGAGAAGTCGAACACTTTGTCGGCTCCGAGTTGTTCCCGCAGCTGGGCGCCCGCCTCGAACATCCGCCTTATCCATGAGATCCGGGAAAGGCTGGCTTTAACCGCGTCAGCAATGGGCATGGAAATCCTCCTCGCGTCGATCCGCGTTGACTGGTAGACTGTATCTAGTTCATCGAAGCTTGCATCTCGGCGTCAAACACCACCAGCTCTGGTATGGATGGGCATAAGCCGCCGCTCTTGGTGGTGCTAAAAATGGACAGATGCAAGCTTCGACGAACTAACTTGACTATACCATAACTTGAAAAGCCGCGGGGACGGTCCGCGGCGGACGGAGGCACGGGATGTCGGAGTCGATAAACAACGCCACCGGGCGCGCGGCGGGATTTTTGAAGCTGCTCGACGCGATGGCGCTCGGCGGCGACGTCGAAGCGGTGCGGGCAGCCAAGACATTGATAGACGACGCGCGGCCGGAGGACCTGGTAATGGTGGTAGATGCGGCCGTCGCAAGGGGCGACGATTTCGCCGTGTTGAAACCGGCAGTATCGAGGCTGGTCAACCTGCTCGCGAGCTCACTCAAGCGTCGGCACGATGAAAAAGCCGACAGGTCGCACAAAAGCGGGACGTTGGCGGGCGAGCGCTTCTTCGCATCGTTGACGGCGGAAAACGAGGGACTCTCACAAGTGCTCAAGCGCGGGAAGACCTTGTCCAAGGCTATCAACCCGCAACCTGGCGGCGTTTTCGCTTCTCTAGAGACCCTGCGGGAGGCGCTGCTCGCCATGAAGGCTTTGGTCGACGAGCTGGGCGCGGTCGAGATCCACTACCGCAAGAAGGAAAACGTTCTGTTCCCGTGGTTCGAGGAGCATTACCCCGAGTACCGTTGCGTGCGCCTTATGTGGGAGATACAGGACGACGCCAGACGTGGGCTCAAGGACGTGGCCAGGTTGCTCGACGCGGCGCTGGCGGGCGATCAAAAAGCCTTCGATCCGGCGAGGCTGAACCAGGCGATAGGCAGGCTGTACTTCGACCTGAACGCTAACATGTTCCGCGAGGAGTACGCGTTGTTCCCGGTGATGTCGGCTCTCGTAGAGGCGGCCGAGGGCGAAAGGCTGTTCGAGCAGGCCCGTGAGTACGGCTACGCCTTCCTGGACGCGGAAACGGCGGCTGTATTCGAGAAAAGAGCGCTTGCGAGCGGTGCACCGACGAAAACTGGAGCTCTGTCCCCGTCAATAGCGGGGGTGGGAGCAGGTCAGGGAGCGGCTGCAGACGGCTTCCATGCGGTCGCGGCGGGTTTCTCGGGAACGACGGGTAGCCTGCCGAACAGCGTGCTGACGGCGATGTTCTCGTCGCTGCCGGTCGACATGACATGGGTGGACGCGGACGACAAGGTCCGCTGGTTCTCGGATTCTCCGCACCGGATATTCCCGCGCAGCCCGGCGATAGTGGGGCGCGACGTCCGCAACTGCCACCCGGGGGCGAGCGTCGGCAGGGTTATATCGATCATCGAGTCGTTCAGGAGCGGCGGGAAGAACCGCGAGGCGTTCTGGATAACGATGGGGAGCCGTTTCATCCATATAGAGTACTTCGCGCTGCGCTCGCCGGAAGGCGCGTACCTCGGGGTGCTCGAGGCGAGCCAGGACGTCACCGGGCTGCAGGCGCTCACCGGGGAGAAACGGCTGGCCGACTGATTACTCGACGAGCACGAACTGGACATCGCAAACGTTTGTGTTCGTCGGTCCGCTTCGCAGGAGGCCTCCGACAGCGTCGAAGAACGCGTACGAGTCGTTGTCAGCGAGTGAAACTTCCATCCGCAAACCCTTGGCGCGCGCTACCTCGAGAAGGTCGAGGGACGCGTAGGCGCCGGCCGCGTCGGTGGGGCCGTCGTTGCCGTCGGTCGACGATGCGAGGAAGCGGATGCCTCGGGCGTCCGCAGGGTCGACCCTGGACAATTCCACCAGGAACGCGAGCGCCATTTCCTGGTTGCGTCCGCCCTTGCCGGGCCCGCGTATCGTCACCGTCGTCTCGCCGCCAGCCATCACGACGAGCGGGCCCAGCCCGAGCACGTTTCGCTTCCGTTGGTCCAAGGCGATGCCCGCGTAGAACTTGGCAATCTCCCTGGCCTCGCCGGTGACCATCGAAGACAGCGCCAGCGTGCGGTAGCCTAGCCGCCTGGCCTCGGCTTCGGCGGCCATCATCGCCGAGTAATTGGTCCCGAGGAGGACGTTTGTCACCCGGTCGAACACGGGATCGCCTGGTTTGGGCGTGTCGGGGGAAGTTCCAGCCATGCCGGCGTCGATGGCCGCGCGTACGGTCACGGGCAACCGGTCGTACAAGGCATATTTGTCGACGGCAGCCCTCGCGTCCGCCCAGCGCATCAGGTCGGGCGCGCACGGGCCGGACGCTATCGAGTCGAGCCTGTCCCCGACCACGTCGGACAGTATGAGGCTGATTACCCGCGCGGGCGCGAGCGCGGCGGCGAGCCTGCCGCCCTTTACCGCCGAGAGATGCTTGCGAAGACAGTTTATTTCCTTTATATCTGCCCCGCACGACAACAGGAGTCGGGTCGTCTCCTTCTTGTCCTCGAGCGACAATCCGTTAGCGGGGCTTGCGAGCAGGGCCGAACCGCCACCTGATACCAGCATCAGTACCAGGGTCCGTTCGTCGCATGTTTCAGCGATCCGGAGCATGTCCCGGGCAGCCATCGCTCCCGCCTCGTCGGGAACCGGGTGGTTCGCTTCGACGATTCGGATCCGGCTGAACGGTCCGCGGCCAACGTCGGCATGGCCGTATTTTACGACTACGAGCGACTCGGTGATGCGTTCGCCGAAGGCTTCCTCGACGGCGCGCGCCATCGGCGCCGAGGCCTTGCCAGCGCCGAGCACGACGACGCGGTCGAAATCGCGCAGGTCGACAGTCAAGGGAAAGCCGTCGCCCGTTACCGTCAACGTGTCTCCCGTCACCCGGACGCGTTCCTTGGCCATGCGGTAAGGATCTACCCGCTCGACCGCGGCGCGGAACATGGATTCGAGGTGGTCGTCACGGCTATTCTTCATGAGGGCCTCCGGATACATGCCTGTCATGCTTATCAGACAAGTGGCGCACACGCTATCATGGGCTTTATTGTAGGTCAACGGATGCAAGCGGCGTCAAGCCGGATCGGGGGTCTGGATGGGAAACGTGACCGTCGCAGTTTTTTCAGGCACGGGTAACGCGAGCCGCGCGGCCGGAATCATCGCGGGCGCTCTTGCACTCGACGGGCGCAAGGTCGAAACTGTCGATCTTGCGGCCGGCGGCCGGATTCCGTCGCTCGGCTCCGGCGACCTTCTTGTCGTCTGCGCCTCGACGCTCGGATTCTCGGTCCCTTCCACGGTGATGGAACGGCTCAAGGCCGCTCCGCGTACCGACGGGGCCGAAGCCGCCATCGTCTGTGTCTGCGGATCGACGGGAACCCGTGAAAAGATCTCAGGCGGCTGGAGCGGCGCCGCCGCGATGGTCGCGATATCGGTCTTGAAGCGCAGGGGCTTCGAACCGGTCGGTTCGGTCGACGTATCCTATCCGGAAAACTGGACGCAGATGGCCGAATCGGCCCGGGGGGACGCGGCCGCGGCAATGCTCGAACAAGGCGATGCCGAGTCATCGGCCTTCGCCGATACGCTCGCGAAGCGGCAACGCGCGTTCTTGCGGCGCAACATCCTGACCCGTACGCTGGGCCGCTTCGTCGGCTTCATCTTCCGGCACGTCGCGAGGATGTTCCTGGGCAGGCTGTACATCGCCGACGATACCTGCACCTCATGCGGGTTCTGCGCCAGGGCCTGCCCATCGGGCGCCATTACGATGCGCGACGGCCTCCCTACATGGTCGGTCCGCTGCTCTGCCTGCAACCGCTGCATCAACGCGTGCCCGTCCGCATCGATCCAGACGTCGACCGCCAGGCTAGCCTTGTTTGCCGCGGGGAACATCGCGGCGATGGCTGCCTCGCCCTCGATCGCGCGTAGCATCCTGCACGCCTTCCTGCCCGGCATCGAAGGCGGTACAGCATCCGTGGCGGCGTTCGTGCTCAGCCTCGCCGTATACGCGGTGTTGAGCGCATTGCAGCTCGGGCCGCTGGATGCCCTCGTTCGCACAATGGAACGGGCCCGAGCGCTGCGCCGCTTGTTCACCGCCAGCTACACGCGCCGCTACGCCCGATACCTCGCGCCGGGATTCAAGCCGAACAAGCTATAGTCTCAATTCATTGACATACCACCGTGTACCGCCTAGACTTTTGCCGAGGCGTGACACCATGCATCAGGAAAACGATGAAATCCTCGGCAAGCTATATGGGTTCATCGTCGATGCCGATCGCCGAGGCGCCGCCGAGCTGCTCGGCACGCAGGTTTCCCTCATCGGTTATCCCTCGGTCATCAAGGAGATAATCAATCCGGTCCTCCACATCGTCGGCGAGCGGTTCCTGAAAGACAAGCTGTCGCTCGCGCAAGGGTATGTAGCCGGCAAGATCGCCGAGGACCTGCTCGAGCGCCTGAATTCTTCGACCGAAGGATTGTCTTCGACCGGGCAGGCGATCGGAACCGCCGTGATCGGCAATGCCGAAGACGATTACCACTCGCTAGGCAGGCGCATGGTCGGCACCTTCCTCAAGATCGCCGGCTGGGAAGTTGTCGACCTGGGCAACGACGTGCTGGCGTCCACGTTCCTGGACAAGGCCGAGGAGTCGGAAGCCTCCGTCATCGGGGTGTCGACGATGATGGTCACCAACGCCCGCAACATCCTCAAGGTACGCGAGGAAATAGAACGGCGCGGACTCGCGGGGAGGATAAAGCTGGCCGTCGGCGGAGCGGTATTCGTGATGCGTCCGGACTTGGTCGCTGAAGTCGGAGGGGACGGAACGGCCGCGACGGCGATGGAAGCCCCGGACTTGTTCGCCAGGCTCATCGCAGAAACCCGAGGCAGGAATTGACCCCCTTCGAGCGGATAGGTCTGGCGATGGCCGGCCAATTCGCGGATCGCAGGGCTGTCGGACCGATGCTGTCCCTGTACGGATGCAGGTTGACGGGTTCGAGTCCCGAGGCGTATTACCGCGATCCTGGACTCTACCTGGCAGGCCAGAAAGCCGTTGTAAGGAAATTTGACCCGGACATCGTGTTTGCGCCCTTCGCCCTTGCCCTCGAGGCTGAGGCCTTCGGGTCGACACTGGCGTGGTCGCCTTTCGGTCCGCCGAATGTTGGAAAGCCCATCCCGCCTCAAGCAAGCGATGCCGCGTATTTGCCAAGGACCGACCCGAAAAGCGATTCGTCGCTTGCCTTTCTTGTCGAAAGCGCGGCGCTTCTGGCGCGGGAATTCAAGGGCGACCGGCCGGTTGCCGCCATATTGACCGCACCTTCCGACCTACCGGCGATTTTATTGGGAATCGACAGGTGGCTTGACCTCCTGCTCTTCGACCAGGCGAGCGCAAGGACGTACCTGCGGCTCGCCGAAGAACACTTCGTCGCCCTTGGATCGGCTATGTTCGAGGCAGGCGCAAGCTTCGTCGCTGTCCCGGTAATGTTCACAAATCCAGCTATCCTTACGGACCGGCTTATCCGCGACCTGACCCTGCCATCCCTTGAGAATAGCTTCGGCAGGCTGCCAGGCCCCATACTATTCCACCATGGCGCCAATCCGCTGGCCGACCGCCTCGGTATGTTCGTCGATCTGCCGAACGTTATGGGGTTCGCACTCGATGAGCGCGACGATACAACGGCCGCCCGCACCGCGCTCAAGCTCGAACAATTGATCCTCGCTGGCCCGGCCGGACCCAAGCTGAACCATAAAACCATCCCCAACATCAGGTCCGCCGTCGCGCGGCTCTTGTCCGAACGAGCCGACGATCCGCGCGTTGTAGTAGTCACCAGCGCCGCGGACATCCCGTGGGACACGCCGGAAGAGAACATTTCCGCCTTCATGGACGCAGCCCGGTCGAGCGGCGACCCGCGATGATCGCCAAGGTCGCGTTGATCTCGTGCGGCGTATTCGAACCGGAATTTCATATCATCGACAAAGCGTTGCGGGAGTGCTTCGAGCCATCATTCCTCGATTCGATGCTGCATATGGATATCGCCGCGCTGGACGAAACGATACGTCGAGCATTGCCGCCCCCAGGATCGAAAGCCGTCCTACTGTACGGGGATTGCTCGGCCCACTCGCTAGACCTGGGCAACGAAAAAGGGCGCTCCATGACGCGGGGAGTCAATTGCTGCGAGATTGTGCTCGGAACAAGGCGGTTCCGCGAATTGAGAAAAGCCGGCGCTTTCTTCCTGATGCCCGAATGGACGGAACGCTGGGAAGAAATCTTCAAATCCAACCTGGGCTTCAAGGACAGCGAATTGGCCAAGTCTCTCATGGCGGATACGATGAAGAAAATCGTCTATCTCGATACCGGCTCGCGCGTGCCTCCGCTTGAAACCCTGGAAGCCATCTCCGATTACCTGGGTCTGCCATTCGAGATCGAGCGCACGGGCGTCGGAAATCTCGAGGAGTCCCTTCGGGAAGCATTGTCGGGGTTGAGGGATGGCTGAATTCGAAACGCCGGAACACGGAGACAGCAAGGCCTTCAGCCTCCTTCTATCCGATGTCGTGGAACGGCTTCTCGCCCTCGCCGACAATCCCCGTCGGGCGAGCGATTATATCGCGGAAGAATTGCGCAACCTTATCGGCGCGCGGACAGTCGCGGTGGTTTCGCATATCAACGAAGCCGGCCGCGAAGCCTATGCGGTTCGTTCGGTCTACCCGGAGCGACGCAGGCAGATGACCCAGGGCAAAGCCTTCGGAAAGCTGATCGAAGCTTCGTACGATTCCCAGTCCCCGCGCCTTTTGAACCTTGGGAGCCCGAAACCCGAGCGCGCCGTACTGGAGGAACTTTCGGCAAGCACGGCCCTGCTCCTGCCGCTCGCATACGGGAACCAACGGGTAGGCGTGCTCGTATTCCTCGATTTCCTGGAAGACGAATCCCTGCGCAAAGCCTTGGACACGCTGGAGCGGCTGTCGTCTGTGCTCGCGCTCGTGCTCCGGAACGCCGACCTCTACGGCAGCCTCGAGGACAAGGTCGCGGAGCGGACGAACCTGCTCGAACGGCGCAAACAGGAACTGGAGGCTCTGCTCAAGGAAGTTCATCACAGGGTAAAGAACAACTTGCAGATAGTATTGAGCCTCCTCCATCTGACGTCATCCACGACGGAAAACCCCGATGCGAAGGTACTCCTCGAGGAAAGCCAGGCGAGAATCTTCGCGATGGCCCTCGTGCACGAGGAGATATACCGGACAGGCGACTTCAGCGGCATTGACCTTGCGAACTACGCGCCGCGCATCGCCGACCAGCTGCTTATGTCGACATACCCGGCCGTCGAGCGGATTTACCACGTGCAGAGCCTCAGGCTAGACCTTGAAGTCGCGATCCCCTGCGGCTTGATAATCTCGGAGCTTATCACGAATTCAATCAAGCACGCTTTCGCGATCCGCGAGAAAGGCAGGCTTGTCATCGAGACGGGTATGCTAGGGGGAGAAGCCTTCATCCGTATCGCCGATGACGGCCCCGGTTTTGCAGCGAGCCCCTCTGATTCCAGGAAAGCCGGCATCGGCCTCGATATAATCGACAGCCTGGTCAACCAGATCGGCGGAAGGATGGTCCGCGAGCAGGGACCCGGCGCATCGTGCCTCCTGCTGTTCAAGCCCCGATAAGTCCCGGGTACCCGTCGCAAGCCCTAGCCCCGCGCCGAGCGCGACTGATACACTTACGGTCTCTTGGAGGATTGCATGGCTTGGTACGTCGACTGGGTTTCCGGGAACATCCTGCTTTCGGCTTTCATTCAATTCGCGCTTCTCGGCAGTGCGGGCGAAGCACTCGGGATCATCGCCTCAAAGAGGCGACCGTCTGGCAAGATCCTCGAGTGGATCGCCAAGGCCCTGGCATGGGGAATCCTGGGCATCATGATCAAATACGTTTTTACTGGTTTCAAGGGCTTCCTTGCAATCCTCGTCGAGAAAGATTTCCTGCCACGGGCCCTCGAGGAAGTCTCCATCCTGCGCGCGCTCTCGCTGTCCATTCTGGCCAACTCGATGTTCGGTCCGGTCCTGATGGTCCTGCACAGGACAAGCGACAACATTATAACAGGGACCAAGGGCTATGCCGGCATACAAAAAAGCCTCGCGACGCTCGCTTGGTTCTGGCTGCCAGCCCACACCGTCACCTTCGCCCTGCCCATGGACTTCCAGATAGGCCTCGCGGCCCTCTGGTCGGTCGCGCTTGGCATAATCATGGGATTTACGAAGAGGAATTCATAGGAAATCAGGACGATGGAGG
>CAZKJA010000018.1:0-8443 GCA_964552925.1 uncultured Treponemataceae bacterium | reverse complement strand
ATATCGAGCAAGGGATCGCTCGGCGGCATCGGGCTGGAAAGCGTCAAGAACGTAATAGATCGTTACAACGGATCTTCAAGCTTCGAAACCGAAGGATCAAACTTCATACTTTCCATAGTACTTTGCCTGCGTCCGGCCATATCAAATCCCCAGGTACGCCTTGCGCACATTCTCGTCCTTGGCTACGTCGGAGGCGGTACCGGACAACACTATGCTGCCTGTCTGCAGGACGTAGGCCCGATGCGCTATGGACAAGGCCATAAGCGCGTTCTGCTCGACAAGCAGGATAGTGGTGCCCTTGGCGTTCAGTTCCTTGATGACCTCGAATATCTGGTCGACCAGTACGGGCGCCAGGCCCATCGACGGCTCATCCATCAAGAGGATGCTCGGGCTGGACATGAGGCCGCGCGCGGTAGCCAGCATCTGCTGCTCGCCGCCGGAGAGGGTCCCGCCTTTCTGCGACGAGCGCTCCTTGAGCCGCGGGAACAAGGCGAACGCGCGGTCGATGCCGCGCTGGATCTCGGCCTTGTCCTTGACCAGGTAGGCGCCCATCTCGAGGTTTTCCAGCACCGTCAGCCTCGGGAAGATTCCCCGGCCTTCGGGTACCAATCCAATGCCTTCCTTGTGCACGATATGCGGGGCCATGTGCGTGACATCCTTCCCGTTCAGCGTCACCTTGCCTTTGCGCGGGTGCAGGAGACCGGAGATGGATCGCAAAGTAGTCGTCTTGCCCGCGCCGTTGGCTCCGATCAATGTGACTATCTCGCCCTGCTCGACCGTGAGCGAGACGCCCTTGAGCGCGTGAATGTTGCCGTAGTAGCTATGGATCTCGTGCAGTTCAAGCAGGCTCATCCGATACTCCTTCAGGCCGTCATCGCGGCAGCGGCGCCCCGCCCCAGGTAGGCTTCGATTACCTTCGGGTTGCCTGCTATCTCCTTTGGCGTCCCCTCCGCGATTTTCTCGCCGTAGTCCATCACGGTAATACGCTCGGACACCTTCATCACGACCTTCATGTCGTGCTCGATGAGCAGGACCGTTATGCCGAGATCGTCGCGGAGCCGCCTGAACAAAAGCATCGCAGCCTCGCTCTCGGCCGGGTTCATGCCTGCCGCGGGTTCGTCCAGCAGGAGCAGCTTCGGCTCGGAAGCAAGGGCTCGCGCGATCTCGACCCGCCGCTGGGCGCCGTACGGCAGGCTGGACGCGAGCTCGTTGCCGACGCCGCGGAGGCCTACGTACTCCATAAGCTTTTCAGCGCGGGCCTCCAGCGCGGCTTCCTCTTCCCTGAAAGCTCGCGTGCGCAGCACCGTCTGGATCGCGTTCTGCTTTAGCCTGGTATAGGCTCCGACCATGATGTTCTCGACGACCGTCATGCCGCCGAAGAGCCGTATGTTCTGGAAGGTCCTCGCCATGTGAAGTGCGGTGATCTTCTCGGGCGCCTGCTTCTCTATCTGGTGGCCGTCGAAGATGATGGTACCTTCCTCGGGGCGGTACAGACCCGAAATGGTGTTGAAAAACGTCGTCTTGCCGGCTCCATTCGGCCCGATGATGCTGTAAATCCGGCCTTTTTCCATGTTGAAGGTCATCTTGTTGACGGCGGTCAGGCCGCCGAAGCGCTTGACGACGTTCGTGGTGTTGAGGATGTCCTCAGGCATTGTTGTCCTCCCCTACACTCTTGGTTTCGGCGTCGATCTCCGCGTCGGTCCGCGCCTTGAGCTCGCGTTTACGCCTGGCAGCCGGCAGGATCCCGGCCGGCCGGTAGATCATCATCAGGATCAGGATGATACCGAACACCAGCCGCTGATACTTCGACGGGTCGAGCTGGTTCGACAGGTCCTTCCAGTAGAAATTGATGATGGGGATGTACGCGTCGCTCTGCCTGAGCCTGGACAGGAACAGGGAGAAGCTCTGAAGCACCTGCAGGTTAAGGATGATGACGACAGACGAACCTATTATCACGCCGGGTATGCTTCCGATGCCGCCGAGAATCACCATCGTGAGGACGCCGACCGATTGCAGGAAACTGAACGACTCCGGGCTGACGAAAGTCCTGCTCGCCGCGAACAGCACGCCCATGGCGCCAGCGAACGAGGCGCCGACCGCGAAGGCGCCGAGCTTGAGCTTGTTGGCGGGAATGCCCATCGCGCCGGCAGCGAGCTCGTCCTCGCGTATGGCGGTCCAGGCGCGCCCGATTTTGGAATCGTCGAGCCGATACGTGATGACGATGGCGACGATCACGACAGCGAGCGCTATCAGGTAGAACAGGATATTGTAGAACTGGTTGACGGTGACCGGGCGTCCCACGAGCGGTTCGAATATGCCGTTGAAGAATTTCACCACCCCATCGGGTAGGGACGGACGCTGGATCGGCGTAATCCCCTGGGGGCCATTGGTCAGGTTGAGGGGCTTGTCCAGATTGTTCGCGAGCTGACGTACTATCTCGCCGAAGGCCAGGGTAATGACCGCCAGGTAGTCGCCGCGTACCCGCAGCACCGGCAGACCCAGGATGAGCCCGACGATGGCCGCGACGATGACGCCCAGGAATATGAAAAGGTAGAACCAGTCCGGTCCCATAAAAAATTGCGTTCCGGGTGGAGCGGTTCCGGGGATCGCGTGGAGCAGGAACATCTGCTGCGACCCGAAGAATCCCCACAGGTAGGCTCCGACGGCGTAGAACGCCATGTAGCCGAAGTTGAGCAGGCCGGAGAACCCGACGACGATGTTGAGGCCGAGCGACAGCGCCGAGAACACCGCTATCTGGAAAATCACCTCCAGGTAGAAGATATTGCGCGCTCCGAGGATCGGGACGAGCACGACGGCGACGAGCACTGCCAGCGCCAGCTTGATCGCCCTCTTCATGTCGAGGAAGTATGGGAGTCCCGCCGCGAAGGCGAACACGAGGAAGGCTGGAATCGATCGGGGGCTCAAATACACAAGTATGAAACCGACGACGATGAGGCTCAGGGACAACGCATAGGGAGCCTTGCCACGATTGAGGAAAGCCGCGTACTTCCGGATGACTGCCTTGATTTTTTCCTTCATTGTCATCCTCCTAAGCTTTCTGCGAGACTTGCTCGCCGAGCAGGCCCGATGGACGGAATACGATCACTATGATAAGGATCAGGAAGGCGACGATATCCTTGTACTCCGATCCGAAGTTGCCCATCGTGAAGGTTCCGAGGTAGGCGCCGGCGAAACTCTCGAGCATCCCGAGGATGATGCCGCCGAGCAACGCCCCCGTCAGGTTGCCGATGCCGCCGAGCACGGCGGCGGTGAACGCCTTCATGCCCGGCATGAAGCCGACGAAGGGGTCGATGCGCGTGAACTTGAGCGCGTAAAGGACGCCCGCGGCTCCGCCGAGTGCACCGCCGATAAGGAACGTGAACGCGATGATCCCGTTGACGCTTATGCCGAGGATGGCCGCTGTGTTCCTGTCCTGCGCGACGGAACGTATCGCCTTGCCGACCCTGGTAGCGTTGACTATGTAATTGAGGCCCACGAGCATCATCATCGCCGCGACGATGACGACGACCGACTTGACCTGGATATCGACCTTGATCGGCGTCGCGGCCGTACCCAGGGTGAACAAGGGGATGCGGTCGTCAAACTTGCCGAATGTGGGGATAACCCGGTAGAACTGCCCGGTGGTGAGGCTCTCCACGAGCCTGATGATATCCTGCAACGCGAACGACACGCCGATCGCCGAGATAAGGGGAACGAGCCTGGGAGCTCCGCGCAAAGGCCTGTAGGCCAAGCGCTCGATGAGCACCGCGGATCCACCGGCGGCCATCATGCTGATCGCCAAGGCGAGCGACAGGAATACGTACGGGCCGTAGGGACCGATATTCGCGAGCGCGCCGAGCTTGTCCATGAATATGAGGAACTCGACGCCGGCGAAGGCGCCGATGGCGAAAATCTCGCTGTGGGCGAAGTTGATGAACTCAAGCACGCCATAGACCATCGTGTAGCCGAGGGCTATGGCCGCGTATACAAAGCCCAGGGTGACTCCATCGATGAGAACCTGGGGCAAATTGGCCAGGGTATAATAAACAATGTTGACGTTTTGTGTAGACAACAGGAGCTTGTCGGCCCCTGATCCGCGTGAAAGAAGGGCCAGGATGAGCATGACGAGCGATAGCAACGCCCCCGCGCCAAAAACGAAAATTACCATCCTCGCGAGGGGGAGCAGGATCTCGCGAAGACCGTTGTTGTTGATCAAACGCCGCATGGTTCCTCCATGAATACCCTCGCCCCCGTATGGCCGGGGGCGAGGTGGGTGAGAAGTCTAGCCGATCACTGCGGCGGGGCTATGTCGAGTACCTTGTCGATCTTGTTGTTCGACCAGTTGGCGGGATCACCCGAGGTGACCTGGATTATGAAATACTTGGCGCTGGCAAGGTCGCCTTTGCCGTTGAAGGTGAACGTCCCGGTGATGCCGGGGAAATCCTTGAGGGCGCGGACGGCCTTGACCACGTCGGCGCGGGCGGGAATCTTCTTGCCGGCCGCCGTGGCGGCGTTCTCGATCGCCTTGAGGACGATAGCGGCGCTGTCAAACGACTGGGCAGCGAAGGGCTGGGGCTCGCTGCCGAACTTGGCCTTGAAGTCGGCCTGGAACTTGGCGGTGCCCGGATAGGCGGACGCGGGGCCAGCGACTGAAGAGTAGTAGGTGCCGGAGCCTTCGAGCAGGGTAGTTCCGCCTATCTTCGCGGCGTCGGACGAATCGAAGCCGTCGTCGGACAGGAACATGCCCTTGTAGCCCTTCTGGCGGGCCTGCTTGAAGAGCACGGCGGCCTGGTCGAACATGCCGCCGAAGTAGATGGCTTCGGGATTGGAAGCCAGGATCGGGGAGAGGATCGAGTCGAAGTTGGCCTTCTCCTCGGTGCCGGCGAAGCCGAGGACCTTCATGCCGAGCTTCTCGGCCTCGCGCTTGAAGTATTCGGCTATGCCCTGGCCGTAAGCGGTCTTGTCATGGAGGACGTAGGCGCTCTTGATGCCTTTGCTGTTGGCGAACTGCGCGCCAACGGCGCCCTGCACATCGTCGCGTCCGCAGATGCGGCTGACTTCGACGTACCCGCGCTCGGTGACCTTGGGATTGGTGTTTGCCGGAGACACGTTGGCCAAGCCGGCCGCGTGGTACTCTTCGGACGAGGGAATCTGTACGCCGGAATTGTAGTGGCCGACGATGGCGAGGATCGAAGGATCTGAAACTATGCTTTTCGCGTTCGCCACGCCGGTGTCGGGGTTGCCCTGGTCGTCGAAGGCGGCCAATTCGACCTTGAACCCCATCGCGACCAGCGGGCCCGAGAGCTGTTCGATGGCGAGCTGGACGCCGTTCTTGATATCGGTACCAACGGCTGACATGCCGCCGGACAACGGGCTTTGCGTAGCTATCTTGATGACTTTGGCGGCGGGAGCCGCACAACCAGCGAACAGGAGAACTGTAATCGCGAACAGTGAAGCAATCAGGTAGTTCCGATTCTTCATGGTAACCCTCCCCGGGACAGGACGCGATCGGCAAGGCGCGCAACGCGCGCACAGCGGGAGTCTATGGCAGCGGCGCCGGGCCGTCAAGTTGCGCGTACCGGCATCATGGCGACTGTCGCGGCTTACCCGTTGCCGGGCGAGCCGCGACCGATAGTAGTGGTTTTGATCCAGGCCCCCGTCACGAAGGCGGAACCGCGACGCGACGGGGAGCGATGGAATCAAGGCATCACTGCGGCGGCGCGATGTCCAGAACGCTGTCGATTGTGTTCTTCGACCACGAAGCCGGATCGGCCGAGGTCACCTTCACCATGAAGTACTTCGCGGACACAAGGTCGCCCTTGGCGTTGAAGTTGATGGTTCCGCCAACGCCTGGGAAGTCCTTGAGCGCGCGGACTGCCTTGGCGACATCGGGGCGGGCCGGCATTTTCTTTCCGGCGGCCGTCGCCGCGTTCTCGATGGCCTTGATGACGATCGCCGCGGCGTCGTACGACTGGATCGCGAAGGGCGGGAGGTCTCCGCCGAACTTCGCCTTGAAGTCAGCCTGGAACTTGGCGGTGCCTGGATAGGCGTCGGCCGGGCCGGCTACCGTCGAGAAATAGGTGCCAGCGCCCTGGAGCAGCGACTCGCCGCCGATCTTGGCAGCCTCGGCAGTGTCGAACGCGTCGTCCGAGAGCAACATGCCCATGAAGCCCTTCTGCCGCGCCTGCTTGAACAGGACCGCGCCTTGGTCGAAGATGCCGCCGAAGTAGATGACTTCGGGCTTGGAGGCGAGGATTGGCGACAGGATCGAATCGAAGTTGGCCTTCTCCTCGGTACCCGCGAAACCGAGGATCTTGACCCCGAGTTTCTCGGATTCGCGCTTGAAGTACTCGGCGATGCCCTGGCCGTACGCGGTCTTGTCGTGGATCACGTATGCGCTCTTGATGCCCTTCTTGGCAGCGAAGTTCGCGCCGACCGCGCCCTGGACGTCGTCACGGCCGCAGACGCGGCTTACCTCGAGGTAACCGCGATCCGTCACCTTGGGGTTGGTATTGATGGGGGAAACGTTTGCCAGCCCGGCCGCGTGGTATTCCTCGGAGGACGGGATCTGGACGCCGGAATTGTAGTGACCTACTACAGCGAGGATGGCAGGGTCGGAGACGATGCTCTTGGCGTTGGCGACGCCGGTATCAGGGTTGCCCTGGTCGTCGAAGGCGGCCAGCTCGACCTTGAAGCCCATCGCGACCAAAGGGCCGGCGAGCTGGTCGATCGCGAGTTGGGTACCATCCTTGATGGACGCGCCAAAGACAGCCATGCTGCCCGAAAGGGGACCCTGCGTGGCGATCTTTATCACCTTCGCTTCGGGTTTGGCGCAACCTGAAAAGGCCATGCCAATGACGAGTAACACCGACGCTGCAAGAAAAAGTCGATTCCTCATACACGTTCCTCCCTGGAACTTTCCTGGATAGTAATCCAATTCCAATAGCCATACGGCCATTGAAAAAATGCACCCTTGATTATTGGAAAAGAACAGGTAATTTCATCCAAATTGAGCCAATGTCAATTATCGAATATTTCTGGGCAGTTTATGCCAGCGGAGATCGGCAGTCAAGCACATTATGTTGTTCCAATTCCCCGCATAATTGCGCATACTTGTACAATGAACGCACACAAGCTTACGAAGATTGTCGCGAATGCGTGATGACACGAATCCAGGAAGGCAGGTTCGCATGAATCGATCCGCCAGCCTCATCATGGCGGCTGTCGCGGCGTTCGCCCTCGCTCAGGCGGCCGCGGCCGATGAGTTCAAATTCGCCTATACGAAGGGGGACATGTACCGCGTAGTGTCCACAGTCGACGAGGACGTCTTCATAAACCGCCAATACTCGCACTCGGCGCGTATAGTCAACAGGATAGCCTTCAGCGTGGCCGATACCCGCGCGGACGGCGCGGGCCTGCTCCGCGGCGACTTCACGACGAGCGTCCAGTACGCCGGCGGCTTCTCGTACGTCGCCGACAAGATGTACCGCTCTGAATACTGGCATCGTACCGACGGCCGCTACGAGATAGGACCCGAATTCTACATGCCGACGGTCCGGCACGTGCCGAGCTTCCCCGACCGCGACCTGAAACCCGGCGACACCTGGAACGCGCCAGGGGAGGAACGGCACGACTTCCGCGACGACTTCGGGATAGCCGAGCCGTACGTAATACCCATCGACGTCCGCTACGGCTACGAAGGCCCCGGCGCGCTCGAGGGAAAGCCTGTCGCGCTTGTCCGCGCGGCCTATACAGTGTTCGTGCAACCGCCCCGCCCGCGGTCCTGGAGCGTAGCGTACCCGACGCAGATAGCCGGCTACTCGGACCAGCTCCTGTACTGGGACGCCGAGCGCGGCTCTCTGGCCGCCTACGAGGAGCGCTTCAAGTTCGTGTTCGAGCTGTCGGACGGCCGCACTGTCGAGTACCGCGGAGTCGCCGGCGCCAAGGTAGTCGAAGCTGTGCTGATGGACCGCGCCGGGCTCGAAAAAGACGTGCGGGACGCTGTTTCCGGGCTCAAGGACGTCAACGTGACGAGCGACGAGCGCGGGGTGACGATCAGCATCGAGAACATACGGTTCGCGGCCGACTCGTCCAGGCTTATGCCGTCGGAACTCGACAAGATCAGGACGATAGCCGGGATACTCAAGGGCCTGCCGGAGCGCGACATCCAGGTGAGCGGCCACACGGCGCTCGCGGGTACGGCCGCGGCAAGGCAGGAACTCTCGAAAGAACGCGCCAGGGCGGTCGCCGAGGAGTTGATACGGCTTGGCGCGCGGAAAGCCGAATCGATCACAGTACTCGGGTACGGCGCCGAGAAACCGGTGGCGGACAACACGACCGAGGCGGGCATGGCGCGCAACCGGCGGGTCGAGATAACGATACTGGAAAACTGAGCCTGGGCCCTTGATTCCACAAGGGCTTCCAGTGTAGATTATATATGATC
>CAZKJA010000017.1:12345-20748 GCA_964552925.1 uncultured Treponemataceae bacterium | reverse complement strand
CGCCGCCAGATGGACTATTTCATCGACCGGATGATCAAGGCCTGCGATGTGGTGGACCGGCTTCATGCCGAGCTCCTGCCTTCCCCTTTCCTGTCCTCGGTGATCGACGGCTGCGCGGAGAAGGGGCTGGATGTCACCGCCGGAGGAGCCCGCTACAACCTGTCGGGCATCCAGGCCATCCAGGCGGCGAACGTGGCGGACTGCCTCGCCGTGGCGAAAAAATGCGTCTACGAGGATCGGAGCCATAGCGCCGGAGACCTGCTCGCCGCCCTCAGGTCCAACTTCGAGGGTGCCGAGCCCTTGCGCCAGCAACTCATAAACAAGGTCCCCAAATACGGCAACGACGTCGAATGGGTAGACGCCATCGCCGCTGAATGGGTGGAGTATTTTGCCAGGAAGATGAGCGCGTACACGAATGCCCGAGGCGGCATCTACCATACAGGGCTCTATACGGTTTCCGCCCATATTCCAATGGGGCAGAACGTAGGCGCCTCCCTGGACGGACGCAAGGCCAAGGACCCGTTGGCAGACGGCGGAATGTCGGCGATGAACGGGCGGGACCGCAACGGACCGACCGCGTTGCTCCGCTCGGTCTCCCGGATCGACGCCAGTAACGGCAGCAACGGGACCCTTTTGAACATGAAGTTCCTGCCGGAGTTCTTCCACACCGAAGAGGGCATAGCGAAGTTCGCGGGGCTGCTGAGGACCTTCGTCCGCCTTCGCATCAACCATGTCCAGTTCAACGTGCTGCGAAAGGAAGACCTCCTGGCGGCCAAGTCGGATCCGGAGGCTTGGCGCGGTCTCACTGTCCGGGTCGCGGGCTATACGGCCTACTTCCTCGAACTCGCCGACGACCTCCAGGACGAGATAATCGCCAGGACGAGCTTCGGGGACGTCTGATGGACGGCAATATAATCGACATCAAGCGCTTCACGGTCCATGACGGCCAGGGCATCCGTTCGACGGTTTTCCTGAAGGGTTGCGGCCTGCATTGCGCCTGGTGCCATAATCCGGAGGGCATCGACAACAGCATCGGCCTGTGGTACCTCTCCCGGCCTTGCATCCGCTGCCGTCTATGCATCGCTTCCTGCCCCGAGGATGCGCTGTCGGCCCACGACGACGCCGATCATTTCATCCGGATCAACAGGCAGCGTTGCACAAAATGCGGTCGGTGCGTGGATGCTTGCCCTACGACAGCGCTTTCCTTCGACGGGCGGCGCCTGTCCAGCGCGGCGGTGGCGGAGACCCTGCTGCGGGACAGAGAATTCTACGCGCAGTCAGGCGGAGGCATAACAATATCGGGGGGAGACCCCTTGGAACAGCATGGTTTCACCTGCGAGATACTCAGGGCGTGCAAGGAAGCGGGAGTACACACCGCGATCGAAACCTGCCTGTTCGGATCCTGGGAAATCCTCGAATCTTTCCTTCCGCTGACGGATTTGTTCATCGTCGATTTGAAGCTGTACGACTCCCGACTCCACATGGCGTATACAGGCCATGACAATACGATCATCAAGGATAATTACCATCGCCTGGCGGGTCTTGGAAGGGAACTGCTCACGAGGATTCCGCTGATCCCACGGGTGACGGCCCGGTTCGAGAACATACAGGCCATCGCCGGCTTCATCCGCGACTGCAATCCAGGCGGAAGGGTCGAATTTATCAATTACAATCCGCTGGCGGAGAACAAATACCGGCTCATGGACCGCGATCCGGGATTCTTCCAGCGTATGGTACCTCTGGGCGCCGATGAACTGGCCGGATTATACGCCGTGCTCGAGGCCGAAGGCCTCACGGCAGTCCGCGAGCATCGGACGCAAGGATGATAGGCATGCTCAAGGGAATGATAGCGGATGCCGCGGCCGGAAAACCGGTCTACATCACGCGCGTCCATGAATGTTTCGCCGCCATGCCGAAGGACGAATGCGAGCGCTTAGTGCTTGTCATCGACTTGCTCGATACCGATGGCACGAAGGCGTGGGATCTCAATGTACCGAGGCTGGACCTATGCACTCCAATGGAAAAGGACTTCGTCCGCGGCTATGTCTTTGCGGAGGTCTATAATATCCTGTCGAGCATCGGCGCGAAGGCCATGACCGTCCTTGTCGATCGCGGTTCCCCGGGCGCCGTCGAGCTGGCAAATAGCCTGAACGATGCTTTCTGCGTGGACAAGCCGCGCAAGCTGCGCAAAGGGTATGGCAGGTCGATCAACGTGCTCGACCGCATGATGGCCGCGGTCCGTCCGGGAGGTATTCCGTTCCGGTTCACGGTCGGGTACCTGTCCGACACGCCAGTCGTCGCCCCTCCGCCTCGAGCGGAGGGGGACAGCCTTTCAGCCTTCCGGCTCTGTACCGCCGGACTCGAGGGCAAGGCCTTCTGTGGCGTCGACGTCGGAGGCACAGACATCAAGGCGGTTCTGGTCGACGACGGCCGAATCGTCGAGTACAAGGAGTACGATTGGTTCCCGGCCGGCTTCAACCGTTCCCGGCAGCTCGTCGAACCTATCCTCCTGATAGTGCGCCTGCTCCAGGCGCGGCTGTGGCTGCATCGGGCCCCCCTGGCGGAGCCGAGGCGGAAGGAATTGCTCGAGCGCATCTCGATGGCGTTCGACAAGGCTTCGGTTGATGAGGCGATCACGCGGACGCTCGCCAGGCTCAAGGCGGAGGGGCTCGAGGAGGGGATTCTATTCGACGGAATCGGGCTCTGCTTCCCCGACGTAGTGGTAAGCAACAAGATCGTCGGCGGCGAAGTCTACAAGACCCGGGGCATACGCAACAACCCGGATATTGAATATGAGTCGGATTTCTCCGAGCTAACCGGACTCGATGAGCGCCTGAAGGCCTGGCTGAAAGCCGATGGCAGGGTGCGGATAATCAACGACGGGCCCATGGCCTCGTTCACCGCGGCGGTGGAAATCGCAGCCTCGGGCGAAGCAGACAAGGTGGCCCATGGTGTCTTTGCCCATACACTCGGCACCGAGCTTGGTACCGGCTGGGTGACCAGGGACGGAAGCATCCCGGACATTCCTCTGGAGGTCTACAATTGTATAATCGATCTCGGCAGCTGGCCGGAACGGGCATACGGGAGCGACGACCTGAGGAGCGTGAACAACTTCAACACGGCGCTTCCTGGAACCCTCCAGAAGTATTGCAGCCAATCGGGAGTATTCCGCCTCGCCCTCAAATATTTTCCCGCCGAGCGCCCTGACCTGTTCCGCGAACTGCGGGACAAGGGCTTCGTTGTCGAGCGGGCGGACGGCGCGGCGGTGGGGTGGTTCGTCCCCACCGAGCCGGTGGATCAGCGCAAGCCCTTCCTCGAGCACATGATGAGCCTGCCCGACCGGGAGAATGACCTTACGAACCGCAAGATCTGGCGCGAGATCGGCGAGGCCCTGGCCGTCACCTTGCTGGAGACTACCCGCATACTCGATCCAGGCACGGAAGAGCGCTTCCTTTTCGGCCGACTGCTCAAGAACAGGACCTGCTTCGAGCTGATGGCTGAAGGCGCCCGGAACATCAAGAGCGATATCCACCTGACGGTAGCGGGCGCAGGCATGGCCAATACGACACTGATGAAGCAGCTCGACCGGAACCCCGGGCATACGGTAGCGCAGTTCGCCCAGGCCATCGGCGCCGTGTACTTTGCCAACAGCCAATGAGAAGGAGACAGCAATGAAAGAGCAGAATTACCTTGACCACCTCGTGGGCGTTTTCGGACACCCGGCTGCCGAGAACCCCGGCGTTGTGATCCAGGAAGCCGCTTTCCGTGACCTGGGTCTCAAGCACTGGCATTTCCTGACAATCGACGTCGATCCGGGGAAACTCGGCGATGCCATCCTCGGCCTGAAAGCAATGAAATTCAGGGGCATCAACTGCACGATTCCCCACAAGATCGAGGCGCTCAAGTACATCGACAAGGTGGCGCCCAGCGCCGCCCTGATCGGCGCGGTCAATACAATAATAAATGACGACGGCGTGCTGACCGGGGAAAACACGGACGGCCAAGGTTTCATGATCGCCTTGGAAACCGCCGGAATCGATGCCAAGGGCAAGAGCGTCACGGTGCTTGGCGCCGGCGGAGCCGCCCGGGCCATAAGCGTGGAGCTTGCGCTCGCCGGTGCCCGCCACCTGAACATCGTCAACATACCCAAGGACATGGCCCTGGGCGAGAGCCTTGTAAAGATCCTCGAGCATAATACAATGGTGGCTGTCGATTATGTACCATGGGTGGGGACGTACCAGATTCCCGCCGGCACCGACATCCTTGTCAACGCCACCTCCATAGGCCTGTACCCGAATGTCGACGACAAACCGGATATCGACTACGATTCAATAGCGAAGGGGACATACGTCCAGGACGTCATCCCGAATCCTGCCTATACCCCCTTCCTTATGGAGGCCGACAAGCGCGGGCTCCGCTGGCAGAGCGGCATGCAGATGCTCATAAACCAGGCTGCCTTGAACATCACGATGTGGACGGGTCTCAAGCCTGACAAGGCAGTAATGAAAAAGGCCTTCGAAAAGGCGGTGTCATGACGGGGCACGATGCCGGGCAACAATACAATCACCGCCGATGAAAGGAAAGCAAATGCGCAAGCTCCTGCGTCATATAGTATTGTTTTCCTACAAGGACGGCGTCGCGCCTTCGCAGAAGTCCGAGCTGGTTCGTCGTTTTTCCGAGCTTCCATCCAGGATTCCTGCCGTCCACGACTTCGAGTGGGGAAGGAACAACAGCCCCGAAGCTCTGGCCCGCGGCTTCGAGGACGGTTTCCTCGTGACCTTCCTCAGTGAAGCCGATCGCGACCTCTATCTGCCCCATCCTGCGCACCGTGAGTTCGTAGCGTTCATCGAACCCGTTGTGCGGGACGCATTGGTTTTCGACTACTGGACATGAGCCTTTGCCGTACATAAGGAATGCCCCGGAGGGAGCGACGATGGAAAAGGGCATAGAACGATCAGACGTGGGGAATCGCCGATAGAGCGGAGAAGAAGTGGCAGACCGTACCGCCGATTACAAAAAAGTGCCATCCTATGTGGAACCATCCCCATTTTCGTCCCAAGGCGTAGAATATCGTTCCAATCGTGTAGGACAGGCCCCCGGCTATGAGGAATACCTCTGTGAGCCTCGGCGCCGCGACGATGAAGGGCTTCCAGACCAGCACTATCATCCATCCCATGGCCAGGTAGGCGAACAAGGTCACCATTGGCCAGCGGTTAAGGAAGAGCGTCTCCATAGCGATGCCGATTGCCGCTATAGCCCAGACTACGCCAAAAAGCCACCAGCCCGGGCCGTGCCTCAGTATCGTCAGGGCGAAGGCGGTATAGCTGCCCGCGATAAGCACGAAAATCGCGGCATGGTCGAATATTTCAAGGATTCTTTTTAGCCTCGGCTCACGGGTAGCGTGGTACAGTGTCGAGGCAATGTAGAGCGTCACCATGCTGGCGCCGAAAATCGAATACGCGGCCACGTACCAGGCGTCGCCTCTGGCGACGGCGTTGACCACGAGGATGACGAGCCCGGCGACAGCGAGGGCCGCGCCGAGAGCGTGGCTTATCGCGTTGCCCGCCTCTTGCGCGTAGGAGAAATCGGGATACCGGGCCCTGGCGCGTTGCACGTGGATTGTCGCCATGAAGGAGCTCCTCGTCCGGCCGCGTTTTTTGGTTGGCAGGCTCCGGACGATGGTTAGAACCGGCTATCGATGACAGGTTGCGGATTTCCGGTCATGGCGCCAAGGGTTAGGTCAGTGGCTGCAATCGTGGCCGCCGTGCTCGGCGCAGGGAAGTCCCGAGTCGGTCGCCGTTCCCGCGAGCCACGCGGCGACAGCGTCCTTGGCTGAACCCGATATGCCCCTGACGACTTCTATGCCATTGGATTTGAGGACCCTCACCGCGCCTTCGCCCATGTTGCCGGCGAGCATCAAGGTGACGCCGTCTCGTGCAAGTATCGACGCTATATCGCTCTTGCAGCCGCATCCTTCGGGGCTGTCGACCCGTCGCTCCACCGTGACGGCTCCATCCTTGATCTCGTATACAGTGAAATAGTCGCAGTGGCCGAAATGCGCGTCCACCATGCCATCCCTCGTCGGGACGGCTATCCTGTCATGCATGCTTGGTTCTCCTTGTTCTATTATCTGCCCGCCTTCGATGCGGAGCGCCTTGCCATTGATTATCGCGTCGGCGACTATACGCCGCGCATCCTCGAGGATCCTGCCGAAGGTCTGCCTGGACACGCCCATTTTCCTGGCTGCCGCTTCCTGGTACAGGCCTTCGAAATCGGCCAGGCGGATCGCTTCGGCGCCGTCTAGCCCCAGTCGTACGGTCGGCAATTCTCGCGTCGGAATGCCGGCCGGTTTGTACAGGGTAGCGGCAATGCCGCCCCGGATACGCCGGTCGTTTTGCGGGCGCGGCATATCCTCAGTCCCCGGCCGCGGGCGAGGCCGCGGCGGTTTGGGCGTTCGGCACGGTTTTTTTGACCGATGCGAGCGCCAGTTCCATTTCGGCCGCGAGCCCGTCCGCCAGCTTCCTGATATCGGCGGGAAGGTCTGACCAGCGGAGTTCGCGGGCCTGGGCCACTTCCTTGCGCCAGGGGAAACGGGCCAGCACCGGTATTCCGAGAGCCTGTTCTATCGTCGAACCTTCGAGCGACTCGAAGAGCGGGTGCTGCGCCCCGCATTCCGGACATACCATAGTGCCCATATTTTCGACCACCCCGAGCACCGGCGCGTCGACCATCCCCGCCATCTTCACCGACTTGGCGACTATCATGGACACCAGCGACTGCGGAGTCGCCGCGACAACGATGCCGGAGATCGGCAGCTTGTTGAAGGCCGTCAGCTGGATGTCCCCGGTTCCCGGCGGGAAGTCGACTATGAGGTAATCGAGCTCACCCCACGCGGTATCGGACCAGAACTGTTCGACCGCCTTCGAGAGCAAGGGACCCCGCCAGATGACGGGCGTCGCCTCGTCGCCTATATAGAAGTTGATCGACACCACCTTGATGCCGTCCTCGCTCTCTATTGGTACCAGCCGGTCGCCATCGGTTTCACCCCGGAACGACGAAAGCCCGAGCAGCCTGGGAACGCTGGGACCCGTTATATCAGCGTCGAGCAGCCCTACTTTTCTACCCCGCGCGGCCAGCGCCTGGGCAAGCAAGACCGCCACTGTGGATTTACCGACGCCGCCCTTGCCGCTCGCCACGCCGATCACCCGCTTGACCTTGGCGCCGCCGCTGGGCTTGTCGACAGGTATAGCCTCAAACTTCATATATCGCTCCTGTTCACTGTACGGTACTCGCATCGAACCTGGACGTTCCGCTACCAGGTTTTGGTATTGATGCATCATACAGGTTTCCGCTCGATTGGTGAAGTGGGCATATGCCAGCCATAAGCGTGGGGAGTCTTGATTCATCAATTGCCGACATGGTACACCGAGACTGCCGTGGGTTCCCATGGCGATCATGGAGGGTACACATGACCGTAGCTTTCCTGCGTGAATATTACCGGGCTCCTGTCGATGAAGTCGCCAAGCGGCCCGACTGGTCCGCGGCGCACCAGGGCTTGCTCGATGCCCTTGAATCAGGAGAGCTCGCGGCCACCGAGCGCGGCGCCGATGGCCGATGGGTCGCCGTGGCCTGGGTCAAGAGCGCTATCCTCGCCGGATTCCGCGCTTCGCCGGTCGTGCCGGTAGAAGGCTGGCCCGGCGGCGCCTCGGACAAAGCCGCGTTTCCGCCGCGGGCATTCGGACCTGGCGACGGTATCAGGGTAGTGCCAGGCGGAAGCTCGGTGCGGCGAGGCGCCAGGGTCGAAGCGGGCGTTGTAATAATGCCGCCTTCATACATCAATGTCGGCGCGACCGTCGGTTCCGGTTCGATGGTCGACAGCCACGTCCTCGTGGGCTCGTGCGCCCGTATAGGCAAAGGCGTTCACCTCTCGGCCGGGGTGCAGATCGGCGGCGTGCTCGAGCCGGCCGGCGCGCTTCCCGTGGTCATAGAGGACGGCGCCTTCCTCGGCGCGCAGTCGGCGATCCTCGAGGGCGTCGTCGTCGGGGAGCGTGCGGTGATAGCGCCGGGAGTCATAATTTCCGCCTCCCTTGTAATCTACGACCTGATCGCAGGCCGGGAACTCCGGGGCGTGGTCCCGCCGGGCGCCGTCGTCGTTCCTGGTTCCCGCCCCGCTTCCGGCGACTTCGCCCGCGGTCGCGGCCTTCAGCTCTACGCGCCGGTCATTGTCAAATACCGCGACGCCGGCACTGACGCATCGCTCGTGCTCGAGGAGGCGCTCAGGTGACGCCTTCGCCCAGGCTCGCCTCGGTCCGGCCGTCCCCGATCAGGGCGATGGGGCAGGGCGCGCCTGCTGGCTGCGTGTCGCTGGGACTCGGCGAGCCTTCCTGGCAGCTTCCAGAAGTT